>JBBSJZ010000109.1:0-13588 GCA_038256795.1 Pirellulales bacterium
CGCCCCCTAAGAATGATTTGGCACGATGGGGCCAACGATGTCGAAACCGTTTCCCAAGATGTGTCCGGATTCCTACCGCACCTAGCCAATCGCGGCATCCTCGCCTTTCACGACATTTTAAATTTGAGTGGTGATCGAATTTGCGTCTACATGGACCAAGTTCTCGACAATCCACACTTCGGCGCCGCGGGCATCTGCGGGACGATTGGCTGGGCGCAATACTACCACGATGTCAACGAGGCCTATCCGTTCAAGCACGGCAAAGAAACATTGAAGGCGAAACTTGCGCGACTGCGACCGTACCATTGTGAACCACGCCGCTTCGACGTCGTGTCGCGATGCGGATACATGGTTTACCGTGCCCTCGTTCCGCACTCCCGAGTCAACACCGACGCCTGGATGCACGTGGTCGCCTAGGAACTCGCGAACAAAGGGTGTCGTTGACCGCTCCGCCGATCGATGTCGACCGCGACTGATCAACCCGCGGCCAACCGTGGAAAGTCGTGATGGACTACACCCCTCATTCTCCTGCGCGTCTCGTTTTCGCTAATCCCAATAGGGATTTCAGCCATTGGCCGGTGGTTTGAACGAAGCGAACACCACCGGATAGCATCAAACTCGCGAGATTGCCATCGCGCCACGTTCGGCCGTCATTTTGAGCTTCGCGTGGTCGCGTCGCAGCGCCGCCAACGCATTGGGCTCGCGATCAATAAAACTCGAGCGGAGAGCCGCGCCGATCGAGTGCTGTGTCGCACCGTCGATTGCCCAGCCCGATCCGTAGGTCAATAACGTTTCACCACGTGTCATATTGAACGAGCTGACGATCGATTGCGGTTCGATGTTCACGCCGAGCGGATCACAGATCTCGGTCGACACCGGTCGGTAGCCATAACGGCTGCCGATCATCGCGCTCAAGGATCCCGCGGCGGCGATCTCGCCTTCGCCGGTTTCAGGTTGCAAATGAGCGCACATGATCGACACCAATTGGTCACCCGTGTTGGTTTGCCACAGCGTGTCACTAATTCGATCGAGCAATTGCTTGGGCGAGTGTCGGTATCCCGCGTGAGCGGTGATCGCTGTGCGAGCGACGGTCGCTGCCATCGCGCCGGTGATCGAGGCGTCGCTCGCTTGGGCCATCGCAATCATGATCGTGCCATCGGGCAGGATGTCCCAGGTGTGCCAGCCGACGGCCCATTCAGCGGGCGACTCGAGCATCCCGTCGACGCCCCAGTCCTCGGCCAATCGCGAACCGAGCGGCAAGGTCCGGTGTTGCCAAGCGGCCAAGTCGCGAACCCACGACTTGGCTTGGCGCTCGACGAGTGGCGATGCGGAGCTCGCGGCTACTGACAACTCGCGAGCCACGTGTGACGCTGTCAACCGCGCGGCCGCGGCCGTCGCGTCGTCAAACGTCTTCGTGTGGTCGGCAAACAACCACATCGTGCCGATCGGCAGATCATCGACGGCCACCGCAGCACAAATCGCCGCTTCGGCCGCCGCTTCGGGACAGCTCCAAGTATCGATCGAGCCAGCACGCAGGTTGTCGATCGTGACGACGCCTTGGACGAGTGCCTCGAGATCACCGCGACTGCTTCGCAACTCGCGGGCTTCACCGGCGAGTGATGCATCGGCGAGCGAGTGACTGAACCGGAGACTCAAGCTACTCGTGTCTTCGTCGAGTAGATAAAGTGCGGCGGAGGTGCACCCGCAAGCCAGCGTCGCATCGGCGAGAATGCGTTCGACGCTCGTCGCCAACTCGTCCTGTTTCGGTTGACTGGTGATCACGGCGGCGCGAGCGGCGAGCTCAGCAGCTTGGCGCCTCAGCACTTTTCGCGATCGCTTCAGGTCCTCGGTGAGCGACAAGGCGAGTTCCGCCAGATGACGCGCTTCGCTCTCACTCGTCAGTGGCATCGAGTCAAGATCTTCGGGCGTGGCCATCGCATCGATGGTCAAGGCGGGCAACAGGCGAATGATTCCGCTCGTGCGAAGTTGCTTCGGATCGATTCGCCAGCCCGTCGCGGACGTGTAGGCGTTCCAGAAATTATCGATCGACGTGGCGATCTTGTTCTCGCGCCCCACCGTCGGTCGCTTGTTGATCGCTTCCCCCGATAAGTTGCCGGTGGAATCCGCTTGCGGGTCGCGATGAAGACGTAGGTAGCCGGGGATCGTTTTGGTCACGCTGGGGTCTCGCCTGGACATTCGAATGAGATGGGAGTGTTGTCGGCGGCGTTCCATGCCTTCGAAAGTCACCTGCCAATTCGAGCCAACAGCCGGGCGAATCCACGGGGGGGGTAACGTGGGAGGGTAGATTCGCCCGGCTGCAACTCGCTGCGAGCGGGAGAGCTCGCGGTGCTAGAAGAGTCCATCGGCGAGGGAGAGAAGTTTTGCTGACGAGAACAGCCCGCAAAGTCCCCGAAGTTTACCGGGGCGCGTGCAAATTCCTATCATTCGTTACGATCCGCAATCTCGAGGGATCAGCCGTTCCACCACCAACGAGTCGAGTCTTCACGAACGATCGCGGCACTGCGAGCTTCATTGACCCGATCGTCGGTCGTTTGGTTTCCCACCACCTCGAAGGCGTTGATCTCGACGCCACCCGATGCGGTCACGGTCCAACCACTGCGTCCGCGAACGAAACTGCACTGCGGCGAGATCGTGGTTGGCGATGGATACGATGCGAGTTCGATGCTGTCGGATTTACCCGCGAGCAGACTCAGATCCAACCCGGCTCGCTCGGCCAAATGTTCTTGGACAATCAACGTCGCCACGACGGTCATGTCGATCGTATTTCTCAGCTCACCGAAGATCGGCATCTGGCGGGACAACTCCGAGAACTTACCCGTCATCAGTTCCGCCCACTTCTGGGCGACTTTGTCCACGTTGCCGGATGCTTTGGCTGCGCCGCTCGCGGAGATGATGTCGAGTTCGGTGAGCGTTTTGACGCCTTGGCCGGAGATCTTCCATGCGAGCTTATCTTCGCTGCGCTGAAGTGAATCGTAATTGCATGCCATCCACCAGCGCGGATTCTGTGCCACGGCGTGAGCGGCATTCTTGGACATTTCGAGGTAGCTTGGTAATCCATCAACGTGTGACGCGACGAGTTCCATCGCGATGCGTTTCATTTCGAAATCCGCTGCCACGAGCGTGCGTGCGTAGCGGCTGTCCGTCGGCACACCGGTCAACAACACCTGTTGGGGTCCGAAAGCTTCCCGCATCGCGGGTTCGAGCGATGTCGGATTTTGACCGGGTTGCAAACGGATCCCGCGAAGCAATTGTTGCAGCTTGGCGCGGCCAGCGTCGGTCGGCTCGATCGAGCATGAGATGCCACCGACGCGAGCGGTTTCGACCGTTTGAAGTGCGACCATCAGGTCCTCGAGTCGCAGCGTGGGCTGGCCCGAAACCGTTCCGACGACGGAGCCATCGTCTCGCAATTCCCATGCTTCGGCGGGCCCAGCGATGATGATGTCGGCTTGATCGGCATCGACGAACACGTACTCGATTCGTTGCAAACCGGCGAGGTATTCGATCTCGGATGGGATGGGAGTACCGTGGTCGCGGTGATCCGCGATCGCGGCACTCAGCCCAGCTTGCATTCCCTTGAGCGAAATCGCGCGTAGCTTAACTGCCTGGGCCAATTCGCCTTGTGGCTTCGCAACGAGATCGCGGAGAACGTTCGCGAGTTCATTTTTCTCATCGATCGTCGCGCCTCGGAGCGCGCCCGTGGCGTCGACCACCACCCCCCCGACGCTTTGACCAAAACCGCCACCCACTCCACCGACTTGAGCGAACGAGGGATTCGTGGCTGTCGCGCTAACGAGTACCGCCAGCGAGGCGACAACGGTCATGCGAAGCTTGCGAAGTGGTGCCAATACCATCGAGTGGATCTCCAACCCGAACGAGGACAAATTGCTGGGCGTGGGGCACAGCGAAAGAAGAGACATCTGACGTTAGAATAGTTGCCGGTGCTACACCAAGCAACACAAGACTTTTCCGCTCTGCCTTCCTCGTTTCACAAGCGTCGTCCGTGAACGCCAATCCTTTCGATTCTGCTGACCGTGCGGATTCCGCAGCCGACTCAGGCTCCGTCGGGCCCCACGCTGCCGAAGCCCTGGCTGCCGGAGCGTACCTGATTCTGCGGTCCGGATCCCGCTGGAGCGACGTTTTTCGACTTTCACCGCCAGGCGGCGCGGTCATCGGACGGTCATCGGCCAACCAAATCGTCATCCGCAGCGATCAGGCAAGTCGCCGGCACGCGAGCATCAATTGGGATGACGGTCATTGGGTTTTGAAGGATTTAGGCAGCCGCAATGGAACTTTTCTCAATCGAGTTCGACTCGATTCGCCTCAGAAACTGGCCGACGGTGACGCGATCGAAGTGGCCGGATTCGCGATCGCGTTCAGCCGCAGAATCGAGATCGCCGGCACTGCACCGACGCCCGGTTCGGCCGCAGCCGACCAGGCCAGCGATGAACAAATGACGCTCGACGGTGGCGAAGGACTCGATGCCAATTCGATCACGGATCGTCGCAGCCACAGTCGCTACCTCACGTCGGGCGATGTGAAATCGCCAGCCTCCGCTGCCGATTCGGCCAGCCACCTACTGTTGCAACTCGCGTTCTCGCTGGCACGGGCTGAAAGCCCGGCTGACGCCATCGACCGAACGCTCGACCAACTCGCCGCCGCCCTCGCACTCGATACTGTCGGACTTTATGTCTGGGATGGGGTCTCCAAAGATTTGTCTCTCGACACCGCGACTCTCGTCGCCACGCGGCAAAAGTCGACGCGCAGCTATCGTCGCCCTCCGGCGTCGCTCGTCGCCGGCATCTTCAGCGGTGAAGCTCAGGCGGTTCTCGCGCGCAACATCGGTGCTGACACGAACCTGGCCGCTCAAAACAGCCACGGTGAAATCGAAGTTGAAAGTGTCATCATTGCTCCGATTCGCCCGCACAGTGGCCGGATTGTTGGTTTCGTTCACCTGACGACGGAAATTGGCAATCGTCCCTTGGAGAGCGAGTCGCTCGAATTCGTCGTCGCGGCAGCCGAGATTCTCGCCGAGTCACTCGTGGGGATCGCGGATCGACAACGGCTGAGCAAAAACCTCCGTCGCTCGCGGAAACAAATCGAAGTGCTGCAAGCCCAACTCGGTGATCGTGTGCGAATCATCGGCGCGAGTGTCGCGATCCAGGAGCTCAGCGAAAGGATCACGCTGACCGGGCCGACCCATGCCACCGTCTTGATTCGTGGCGAGTCCGGCGTTGGCAAAGAACTCGTCGCCGCCGCGATCCATCAATGCAGTCCGCGACGTGACGGTCCGATGCTGTGTATCAATTGCGCGGCGCTCTCGCCGACACTGCTGGAGAGCGAGTTGTTCGGACACGAGAAAGGTGCGTTCACTGGTGCGACCGATCTCAAACTCGGCAAATTCGAGGCTGCTGATGGCGGCACGCTCATGCTCGACGAGATCGGTGAGATGAGCGCTGCGACGCAGGCCAAGTTCTTGAGGGTGCTCGAAGGCCACAAGTTTGAACGCGTCGGTGGCAGCACCTCGATCCGATCGGACGTTCGCGTCGTCGCAGCCACCAATCGTGACCTGCAAGCGATGGTCCGCGAGGGGCAATTTCGCCAAGATCTGTACTACCGCTTGCACGTCGTCGAGATCGTCGTACCACCCCTAAGAAAGCGAGGTGATGACACTCTCCTGATCGCGGAATACTTCCTCGAGCGATTCAATCGCGAGATGAATCGCCGCATCGAAACGATCACGGACGCGGCAAAGCGCAAGCTCCTCCAGTACGATTGGCCGGGGAATGTCCGCGAACTCAAGAACGTGATCGAGCGCGCGGTCGTGCTCAACACGAAGGACACGATCGACGAATCCGATTTACTACTGTCGCCCTCGATCACACCTCCATCCGCGGGCGATTTAAACGCGGCCGCGGGTGACCTCGAAGTCACCCTCGCGGATCTCGAACAGCAACACATCGAGCGCGTGCTCCGCCACACGGGCGGCAACAAAAGCCGAGCCGCAAACATCCTCGGTATCGAGCGCAGCACCCTGGATCGCAAACTCAAAAAGTTCAACGAGTGAGCGTGGAAACTCACTAATTGCGTTTAGCGAGGAAGTCGCCGGTGAGCACGATGGAGATGCAACCGATGACAATGACGAGGTTGGCGTGGAAGGGGCTAACGAAGTCCGACCACGCCTCGGGCCATAGCGTCGTGGGTGAGATTGCCATCCAGCCAATCAGGCACGTGCCCACGAGCACGCCGATGATCGCTTCGCGGTTGCGAACGTTGCGACACAACATCCCGAGCATGAATAAACCGAGCAGACCACTGCCCAGCACACTCGACAATGTCCACCATATGTCGAGCGCGCTATCGGTCAAACGGACGAGCCAGATTGCCATCGCCGTTCCCATCACGCCCCACATCACCGTGCCAAAGTACAGCACCCGCATCAATTGCCGATCGTCGGCATGGGGCGATACGAATCGCTGGTAGAAGTCACTCATCACGAGCGTCGCGGACGAGTTCAGCGACGTCGATACCGTGCTCATCGCGGCCGCAAAGATCGCCGCGATCAACAATCCCGTCACGCCACTGGGCAAGTGCTTGGCGATGAAGTGGGGAAACACGCGGTCGCCGATATCCTTGTCCGTCAACGTGCTCGCGACGGCCGTGATTTTGTCAGCGGTAATCGACGTCTCACCAGCCTGCATCAAGCGCTGCCGAGCCACGATCTCGCGAATCTCAGTCACATCACCGGTGTGTGTTTGGTAGTAGCCGTACAGCGACGTGCCGATGAAAAAGAAGAGGGCGCTGACGGGCACGTACAACGCCACGCTCAACCAAACACCGCCGCGAGCCTGGGCCGAACTCTTCGACGCGATGTAACGTTGGATAAAACTTTGGTCGATGCCGAAGTTCTTGAGATTTTCAAAGAAACCGAAGGCCAGTAAAATCCAAACTGTCGGTTTTGAAACCGTCTTCCATTCAAAGCTACCCAGCGAAAACTTGTCGCCTTGTTCCGCAATCTCAAAGACTTGAGCCGGTCCACCGGGCATCCCATGCAAGATCACGTACAGGGCCACGACTGCTCCGACGAGCAACACGATCGCCTGAATCGCATCCGCCCAGATCACGGCTACAATGCCACCGATGAATGAGTAGAGCGTCACCACGAACCCGGTGATGACGATGATCACGCGAATGTCCCAGCCAAAAATGACGGCCATCGGTAGCGCCATCAGGTACATCACCATGCCGATCCGGGCGATTTGGAAAAGCAGGTAAAAGGCACTCCCGTAAACTCGTGCCCAAACACCGAAGCGACGTTCGAGCAGCGCGTACGCCGACACATCGTTGCCAAGCCGATACATCGGCACGAAATACATGACCGCAACGATCGCGGCGAGCGGTAGCCCGAGCGAGAACACGAAGCCGTTCCAATTGTCCGCGAAAGCTTTGCCGGGTAGCGCTAGATAGCTGATGCTACTCAGGTAAGTCGCGAAGATCGACAAACCGGTCAACCAGCCTGGGAGGGAACGTCCACCAGCCGTGAACTCTTCCGTCGATGAGCTGCTCCGTCGCCAAAAGAACAATCCGAGTCCGATGATGCCGACGAAGTAGCCGACGAGCACGCACCAATCGAGTGTCGTAAACTGGCTGGACAACAAATCGGGCTCACGAAAGATCGTCAAGGCGTTGAACAATCGGGCGGGAGCGATTGTCGATAACGCGTCGATTGTAGATCAAACTGACGGCACGCGTGCGCGTCTGCGAAATAAATTTCGCAGACGCGACATCTAGCTGAACCCTTGCCAATCTTGGTGGCTCATGTCCGGCGGCCTACTCGCGGCTGGAGAACGCCATCACGAGCCGGAGGATGTAGAAGAAGAGCATCGCTACCGATGCGAAAAGCGCCAGCGATGCGGCCACGTATTGGTCCGTTCGGTAGTGGTGCAGCACGTTGGAGGTGTCGTAGAGGATGTAGGCACAGGTCATCGCGACCATCACTCCACAGAACAACACGCCGAGCTGAAAACCCATCACGATGCTGACCGCGATCATCGCCATCGCCGCGATCCCGGCGATCGCCAAATACTTGCCCCACGGCGCCATATCGACTCGCGTCATGAACACGAATGCCGTCAATCCGGCGAAGCACATGGCAGTAATCGCGCCAGCGAATAACGGCATTTGAGGACCACCAATTCGAATCGCTACGTAGAGAATCGGTAGAAAGATGATCGCTTCAGCCACCACGTACAAACCGAGACCCGCGTACTGCATTCCGCGAGATGCCGTGCCGGTGGCCCACGAACGGGCGAGCCAGCTCACACCCATGAAGGCGCCGAGCACGATCAACCAAGCGTAGCCGCCGCTCATCATCGTGACGAGATTTTGCATCGTCTGGGCCGGAACCAGCGTGAACAAGGCGGCCTCGAGGGCCACGAAAGCGAAGACGGCCCCGGAGAGGTGGGCATAAGTCCGCCGAATAAACACGGCTCGTTCGGATTCTTGGGCGAACATCGCCGCGCCGACACTGGTGACATCGTATGGATTCATCTGGCTCATCGTTGAACTTTGGCAAGGCGAGGTGGCTGGGCACGTGAAATTTGGACCCACGTGCAATTATATCGCATGAACAGCGTTTCGTACCTACCAAAACGATTGACAATCTGGCCGCCCACAAACCACAATTACGGAGTTCCTTCTGCCCGGCCGCCTCACACGGATGACGAACCGATGATCCTCTCGGGTGACGAGATTCAGCGACGATTCGGCAACCAACTTCTCATCGATCCCTTCGATCCTGCGCGGCTGAATCCGAACAGTTACAATCTGACGCTGCACCACGAATTGCTGCTCTACGAAGAAGTCGTGCTCGATACCGCGACCCCGAATCGGTACCGCCGCATCGAGATTCCCGCCGAAGGCATCACGATCCAGCCGAATGTGTTGTACCTGGGCCGCACCGTCGAGCACACCGAAACGCACAATTTGGTCCCGATCATCCAAGGACGCAGTTCGCTCGGGCGTCTCGGCTTGTACGTCAACCCCGGCGGTAGCCTCGGCCACGCCGGCTACCGTGGTACGTGGACCTTGGAAATGCACTGTGTCCAGCCGGTG
Organism: Pirellulales bacterium; assembly: GCA_038256795.1. Lineage (GTDB taxonomy): Bacteria > Planctomycetota > Planctomycetia > Pirellulales > Pirellulaceae > JBBSJZ01. The sequence goes on from JBBSJZ010000109.1 coordinate 9,133, forward strand.
CGTATCTATCCGGGACTGCAAGTTTGCCAGATTTACTACGTCGAGCTCAGCGGTAAATGTCGCGAATACTGCAGTGATAAGTATCAAAACAGCAGTGATATCCAGCCGAGTTTGATCTACCGCGAATTCGGCGGCGATGTCTCCGATCCGTCGCAATTGGAATTGAATTTCGATGAACTCGTTCGCGGCGTGCGGTAACCGCAACTCCGCTGGCGCTCGTGTCCCGGCTTCATCCGGTGTGCAAGGGCCACCCTAATCTTGAAGGCTTTTGGCACTCGCGTCGCGGTGCGGGTCCAGCCAAGCGACATTGGATGAGTCGTCTGCGAATCGGCGCACTCCGATCTTCATGATCGCATCGTCGGGTAAAACATCCAGCGGTGTGTAGCGTGGGTGGTGCGACTCTTTGTACGGATCGTTGAGGCGGGAGTTGAAGCAACAAATCATCGACCAACGCGGCTGGTCCGACCGATTCTGGTCGCTGCGATGCAGCAGATTGGCGTGAAAGAACAGCACGTCACCCGGCTTCATCTCGACGTGCATCAACTCGTATCGCTTCAAGATTTCTGACACACGTTCCATGTCAGCGCCCGCCTGGTCCCCCGTCAATTGATGATGGATGCGTCCACAGTGATGCGAGCCGCGAATGATTTGCAAGCAGCCATTCGTTTCGGTCGCCGGATCGACGGCGATGAAAGCGCTGACGAGATTCGGTGTCAACACGCCATTGTTGTACCAGTACCCGTAATCCTGGTGCCACGCCCACGCGCCACCGACGCGTGCGTCCTTCATGATCATTTTGGAGTGGTAATGGTAGGGCTCATCGCGAAGCAATTCACCCGTGATGGAAACCAAGCGACGCGACCGTGCGAACGCACCGTAGATCCCATCACCGGGGTGATTCCAAAGCGATAGTCGAACGGTACCACCTTCGCCATCCGCACGCCCGAACGCGTGATCGTCGAGCGCCTTGTCCTCCTTCGCGGAACGGCGGAGGAGATCAATCTCTTCGACGTCAAAAAGTTGATGTGCGAAGTGAAATCCGTCTCGATCGAAATCGAGTATTTGGTCCGTGGTGAGTACACCCATGGGTTTTTCAGCCTCGCTTGATGCGGAAGTTCGTTGATGCGATGCGTTCATTCATCGCGACAAGCATTCGACCATTATTACCTCATCGCATGATCCGTTGGCAAGCGAAGCACCGCGAAGCCGCCTCAGCCTTTGCTCCCTCCGCACCGCGGGACGCAGGGCATCATGCAAAGGCGCTGCGGAGAAGTGCGAGGCTTTTCGGGATTGCCGTCTCGTGCGCTTCGCCACCCTCAAATTCGAGCGAGATGTAGCCCCGGTAGTCGACGTCGCGAAGAATTTTAGCGACGCGGTCGTAGTCGATCTCGAGGGTGTACCAGGTGCCACCTCCGAAGTACGTCTTGGCCTGGACAAACACCGCCTCTGGGGCGAGTTGGGCATACTGCTCATACTGGTTTTCCAAAAAGTTGCCGGTATCGAGGGTCGCACGAAGCCAGGGTGAGTCGATCTCGCCGATCACCCTGAGAACACCGGCGGCGGTACGTCCGAGACCCCAATGATTTTCGAGGCCGAGCACAACGCCGCACTTCTCGGCAACGGGCAAGCACTTCTCGAATCCTTCGCGTACCCAAGCGAATCCGTCCTCGTCGGTGTAGCCGTCCAATCTTGGCTCGATACCCTTGTTCGCCATCAGTTCGTCAAAGTCGCCGGACGTCCCCCAGCGTCCGGTGTTGACGCGAATTGTGGGGATACCGAGCGAGTAAGCCAGCTCGATGCACTTGATGGTGTGGTCGATATTCTCTTGTCGCTCGGCGGCATCGGGGAACACAAACGATTGGTGCGTCGACAATCCGCACAAATCCATGCCGAGACGAAAAGCTCGCTGCTTGATCCGTTGCAACGTCGCGGGTGAAGTGTCTTCCATCTGCACGTGCAAGATCTCGACGGCGTCAAAACCGGCATCACCGGCCAAGTTGACGCACTCTTCGATCGATAACTTGCTGTCGTCGCGATAACGCCAATAGGAATACGTCGATACGGCAATCGGATTGGGGCGGCGAGTGCTCACAGCCGCAGAATTTCGCGATCCGGGTGACGGAGATTCGGGTGTTTGTGACCAAAGGCCTCGGCTCGGCGAAAGAGTGGCCGCTGCCGCAGCGAGTGATCCCGCGATGAGTTGACGGCGGTCCAGATGGATGGGGTTCATGAGCGGTAGTTCCTCGGGTCGTGAAGCGAGTGGGTTGATGCGCACAGACAAGAATTTAACCAATCGTCACGACCGGCGCACGCACCTGGGCATCAAGTCGAGTTTTTCTCGACGCGTCCGACCCGACGACCGATTTTGACCGATCCTTACGACGAACGGCTAGTCTTGACCACGCCATCGACTGGATACGAGTTATGGAAATCACCAGCGACCCCGCGATCGCTCAAGTGTTGCAATCGCAAGCCAACGCCACAAAAAACAAGGCCGCCGTGGCGGTCGCGGCCAAACAACTCGACGCGCAGCGAATGCAAGGCGATGCGATCCTCAGCTTGATTCAAACTGCCGCTAAGGCTGGTCAGCAGATTGCGGCTGGTCATTTGGATGTCCGCGTCTAGGTTGAGAAAATTTTGGCATGATTCGAATTCAAGACGCGCGGCGAAGTGGGCTCCCTCCGCGAGTCTAGGACGAGATTGCCCTTGAGGTTGTCGAGCTCGATCGGATCGATGGCATGAGGGTCCGCGGATAAGCGGACGGCCACCGTCACTCGCTTGGATTCGTTTTCGTAGTGGAGCTCGTACAACCCGCGATCCGGATTGGAGTGCGTCGTGAGGCACGCATCGGTGAGCAACCCTTCGGCTCGCAATCGCTTGCGGAGCTCAATCAAGTCTCGGTACCAATCCCATGTCTCGGCGTCGCCGTCGCTGAGGTTGCCGATTCTGGACTGCGTGAACGCTGCCGGATCGATCGGTAGCGGCGCGTGGGTCCAATCGTGCTGAGGGTACTCGGCCATGCGGCCAGCGACGACGGCGCGGCGAAGCGTTTCGTCGCCGAAGTCGACGAAGAATCCGAACGGTTGATCGCTGCAAAACTCTTCGCCCATGAACAGCATCGGGATCGCGGGCGACAAGATGAGAAGCGTGGCTGCGGCTCGCTGGGTCGCCACGCTCGTCAGTTGGTGCAGTCGCTGGGCGAGCGGATGGTTGCCGATAAAGTCATGATTCTGGATCGAGTAAACGAGTCCATGCGTATCGACCCGAGTGTCGAGATCACGCCGCTCGCGTGAGCGGCGAATCGTGCCGTCAAAGACGTAGCCTTGATCGAGGACCCGCTTGAGGTCCGTCGGCTGGTAGAGCCGATTGGAAAGCTGTTCACCGGGACGGACGACGCTAAAGACCGAGTGCAGAAAACAATCGCACCAGGCGCCGTCAAAATCGTAGCCGCCTTCGCCAGCGACCGTCATCATCTCGGGGTCGTACACATTGGACTCGGCGATGAGCAATGGGCGACGCCCGTGGCGATCTCCCCATCGTCGGATGCCGTCACTGAGTTCCGCCACCCAGTGAGGTTGGCTATTGTCGCCGATGCAGTGGATCGCGTCGACTCGCAAGCCGTCGATGTGGTATTCCTCGAGCCAATGAATCGCGTTGGCAACTAGAAATCGTCTCATCTCCACGGCATCGGGGTAGTCGTCCAAGTTCGGTGCGGCGCCCCACACCGTCGTGTGTTGTGGCGAAATGTAGCCGCTGAAATCACCAAGATAATTACCCTCAGGCCCGAAGTGGTTGTAGACCACATCAACGATCACGGCCAAGCCTTTCACGTGCGCCGCGGCGACAAACCGTCTCAAGTCATCAGGCGTTCCATAGGAGTTTCGAGGCGCGAACAAGTTGACACCGTCATAGCCCCAGTTCCATCGACCGGCGGTTTCGTTCGGTGGCATTAGCTCGATCGCCGTGATCCCGAGTCGAACCAATTCATCGAGACGGTCGATCGCAGCCAGAAAAGTTCCCGCCTCCGTGAACGCGCCAATGTGAAGCTCATAAATGATGAGTTCATCACGCGCCATCGCGTTCCAACCACCGTCGGTCCACGCGAACGTCCGGTCGATGATTTGCGAGGATTGGTGAACTCCTTGCGGTTGGTAGCGAGACGCGGGGTCGGGACGAGCCGGACCGTTGGGAATTTGGACGAAGTAACGATCCCCAGCACGGAGTCCCTGTACCACACCGACGTGGTAGCCGCTCGGAAACTTCTGGAGCGGATGAAGGGTGTCGCGGAAGGCTGCCTTGATCTCGAGGTGATCATGGTGGGGACCCCAAACACAGAACCGAGTCGCGGTATTGGTGACCGGGGTGGCGCCGAGCCAACGATGGAGTTCCGTGATATCCAATGACGCCGGATCGGTCGCCAATTCGGTCGTGATGACGGGTTCATCGTCAATCAAGC
>JBBSJZ010000110.1:0-13530 GCA_038256795.1 Pirellulales bacterium
ACGCTGGGCTCGAAGTCGACCTGGGCGTCGGCTTGTGGGCTTATCCCCTACCGATGGACTATGACGGTGACGGTGATATGGACTTGCTCGTCGCCTGTCCCGACAAGCCGACCGGTGGCGTGTACTACTTCGAGAATCCGACTCAGGTCGCCTCGATCAAGATGCCCGTATTCAAACCGAGCGTGCGATTGGGGGATGCCGATCACTACATGATGCTCAGCCGTGTCGGCGACGAAGATGTGATCCTCAAACCGGCTCGAGAGTATCGACGCGATCCTCAATCACGCAAGTTTGACTTCTCTCAGCCGACCAAGATCGATGCGCCGTCGAATCCGCACGGTGCTGCCGGACGCACACGAGCCAACATGTGGCGCTACGTCGATTATGACGGTGATGGCGATCACGATATCGCGATCGGCATCGGCGATTGGACCGAGCTCGGTTGGGATCACGCCTACGACAATCGAGGCGTGTGGCGCAATGGGCCGCTGCATGGTTATGTGTACTTGATCAAGAACGACGGCAGCGACAAATCACCCGACTATGCGAAAACGGGCGAGCGGATTCAAGCCGGTGGCGGTGATGTCGATGTCTACGGTTGGCCTAGCCCGAACTTTGCCGACTTCGATGGTGATGGCGACCTTGACCTTCTCTGTGGCGAGTTCATGGACGGCTTCACGTACTTTCGCAACAACGGCACGCGAGCTGAACCGATTTATGGAGCCGGCGAGAAGCTTCAACTTGCTGATGGCAATCCGCTCGTCATGCACCTGCAAATGATCACGCCAACTGCCATCGATTGGGACGGAGATGCCGATTTGGATCTCATCGTTGGCGACGAAGACGGGCGTGTCGCCCTGATCGAGAACACCGGCGAAATGCGGGACGAAGTACCCGTGTTTGCGGCTCCCGTCTACTTTCGCCAGCAAGCCGACACGTTGAAATTCGGAGCACTCGCGACACCCTTCGCTTTCGATTGGGACGACGACGGCGACGAAGACATTCTCTGCGGTAACACTGCGGGTGAGATCGGCACGTTCGAGAATCTCGGCATCGGCGACAACGGTTTTCCAAAGTGGTCGGCACCGACGTTGATCAACGTGACCTCGCAATCCGGCGAAACCGAACCGTTTCGAATCATGGCCGGTGACAACGGATCGATCCAAGGTCCGTGCGAAGCCAAGTGGGGCTACACGACACTTTCCGTGGCGGATATCGACGGAAACGGCAGCGCCGATATCGTCTACAACTCGATCCTTTCTCGTCTCGGCGTGCTGGCTCGCAATCCCCAGCGCAATCGCACCGCTGAACTCGTCGAGATGCGACTCGAGTCCGAATTGAGTGAATTGCCGCCAACATGGTACTGGTGGCAAACGCCTTCAGCAGCGTCGCTCACCCAGTGGCGGACGACACCACTCGCCATTGATTTTGACGGCGACACGAGCATCGATCTGGTGATGCTCGACCAGGAGGGTTACCTCACGCTGCGGCGAAGTTTTGGCGAGGCCGAGCGCATTTTCATCGACGAACAAAATCAACCGATTCGCTTGAACGCGAAAAGTTGTGGTGCCTCGGGCCGTGTGAAATTGGCGGTCGTTGATTGGGACGGTGACTCGCGATTGGATGTTCTCGTGAATTCAGAGAACGTCAATTGGTATCGCAATTGTGAAGATCGCGATGGCAAGATTGTCCTCAAACCGATTGGGAACTTGACCCAGCGAAACGTCGCCGGACACACGGCGAGTCCCGCGGTGTGTGACTTTGACAACGACGGCAAGCCGGACTTGCTCGTCGGCAGCGAAAATGGACGCATCTATCACATTCGCCATGATGATTGCCTTAGCTATCCCGCCGAGACACTGCAAGCGAAATCGTACTCTCCGCCGCCGTCCGTCAAGTTCCCTGGATTGGTGCGTGAGGAGTTCGTGTTCGAGAAAGCCAAACACGACGAGTGCCACGCGTCGACGATTTGCCAGACCACGCGTGGTTTGGTCGCCGCATGGTTTGGGGGTACCAAAGAAGGTAAACCCGACGTCGGAATTTGGTCGAGCTATCACGATGGCGTGAATTGGACGACTCCGGTCCGAGTCGCGGATGGGGTCCAACACGACGGCTTGCGTTACCCATGCTGGAATCCCGTGCTCTACCAACCGCCCGGCGACGCACCCACGATGCTGTTCTTCAAGGTCGGTCCGACTCCAAGCACTTGGTGGGGCGAGATGATGGTCAGTTACGATCGCGGGCGTACGTTTGTCGATCGTCGTCGCTTGCCCGAAGGCATCGATGGTCCGGTACGCTGCAAGCCCGTGCTACTCGCAGATGGGCGCACGCTGATGTGTGGAAGTTCGACGGAGAACGATGGCTGGCGAGTGCACTTTGAATCCATCGAGCTTGTTGATGGCGAAATCCATGCTGATGCTTCATCGCGCTGGAAACGCATCGGACCGATCAACGACGGCAAGACCTACAACGCGATCCAGCCGACGTTTTTGACGCACGCCGACGGTCGGCTGCAGGTGCTGTGTCGCACTCAGGAAAGCGTTATCGCTTCGAGCTTCTCAGCGGACAGCGGCAAGTCGTGGGGTGAACTCCAACCCATCGATCTGCCCAACCCGAATTCTGGAATCGAAGCGGTCACACTAACCGACGGGCGTCACTTGCTCGTCTACAACCATCTGGATTCGGGCAAGACCGGCTGGGGCAGTCGCGGACTCATGAATCTGGCGATCTCCGATGATGGACTGACCTGGCACAATGCCGGAGTGCTCGATCGAGACGCCCAGTCCGAGTTCAGCTACCCGGCGATCATCCAGGCGGCCGATGGTCTCGTCCACATCACTTACACGTGGAAACGACAGCGAATCAAACACGTCGAAATCGACCCCACGAAGATCGTTCGCGGCGATGAATTGAATCTCGATAGCTCGTTGCAGTGAGTGCGAATTAGCACAGCAAGGTGTGCGGTTTTAGCCGTTTCGGCAGCGTAATTCGGTTGCTACATTTTCAGCCGCTCAATGTTTTCGAGGCTGTTCACTCGGAAACTTGACTCCAGAAGTCGAGCTGCACTTGAATGAAGCCTTGAATCGAAACGATCATGCGAACCGCACCACCGAAACGTCGTCGCTTCGGATTACTGCGCACTCGTGCTGGTTTGATTTCGGTCATGCTCAGCGTGTTGGTGGGCGTTTTATTCGGAGTGGGCGTGTTCACGTTCGGTTACGGCCAGGGTGCGAGTTATCTCAGCAACAATCCTGAGACGTGCGTGAATTGTCACGCGATGCAGGACCATCTCGATTCGTGGCAACACAGCAGCCATCATCACGTCGCGGTTTGCAACGATTGCCATCTACCGCATCATCCGATCGGCAAGTGGCTCACCAAGGCCGATAACGGGTTCTTTCACTCGCTCGCATTCACGCTCGGAAACTATCGCGATCCGATCCAGATCAAACCGCGAAACAGCCGCGTGACCCAGAGTGCGTGCGTGGATTGCCACCAAGACTTTGTGCACTCGTTGTTTCCGACTGCCAATGAAGACGGTCGTGCGACGGACGAGATGCAATCGTGCGTGCATTGCCATGCGGAAGTCGGCCACGCGTTTCGATAATTTGTTTTCACCTTCAATGCAATCTCACCAGAATATGCCGCAACACGAATCGCCTGAAACGCCAACGACGTCGAAATTTCCTTTCGGCTGGTTGGCACTCCTGACCGCTCTCGTCGCGATCGGAACGATCGGTGTAACGGCGCTGCTGGTGACGATCTTCCAGCACAAACAGGAAGCTCGCACGCCATTCGTACGTCTGGTCGAAGTCAACGAAATCAGCACTGATCCCAAGCCTTGGGGTATCAACTGGCCGCTACAGTACGAAAGTTACCTGCGCACCGTTGACATGGAAGAAACGGAGTTCGGTGGCTCGAGCGCGATGACAGAGAGTAAACTCGACCAACAACCTTGGCTAAAACGTTTGTATGCCGGATACGCGTTCAGCATCGATTACCGTGAAGCTCGCGGTCACGCCCACATGTTGTACGACCAGGAAGTAACCGAGCGGGTGACCCAGCGGAAACAGGCTGGCGCGTGCCTGCACTGCCACGCGTCGATCACCACCACCTATCGCCGCATGGGCTTGGAAGCTCAAGGAAAGCCCGCAACCCCCGAAACTCTCGCCGGCGATTTCAATTGGCCCGCGGTCATGGAAGGCTTCCGAGCCGCCAGCAAACGCCCCTATGAAGAAATTCACGCCGAGCTGCTCAAGACGCCTGACAATGCGAGTTCGGTGACACCTCGTCTTGACTCGATGCCGGCCATCGATGCGAGTATCACGCAAGTCGCTTTCGAAAAGGAAGCGGAAGGGACCGGCACCATCGACGCCGCAGAAGTTCCCGCCGACGACATGCACATGGGAAGCGCCCACCCGGTCGCTTGCATCGATTGTCACGACCCCAAGACGATGCGAATTCGCGTCACTCGGCCAGGGTTCGTCGAAGGAATCGCGGCGCTTGCCAAGAGCGACGACCCGGTCCCGCATTTGCCGAGTATCCAGCGCTGGAGAGACTCGAAATCGACCAAGGCGTACGATCCGAATGTCGATGCCACTCGCCAAGAACTTCGCTCGTTCGTTTGCGGCCAATGTCACGTCGAGTACTACTGTGCGAACAAAGCGACACTCACTTTTCCATGGGGAAATGGACTCAAGGCCGAAGATCTTGAGCAGTTTTGGGATGAAATGAAATTCGATGACGGCAGCGAGTTTTTTGATTACTCGCACGGCGAAACGGGGGCTCCGATTTACAAGGCCCAGCACCCTGAATTCGAGTTGTGGAGCCAAGGTATCCACGCACGAGCGGGCGTTAGCTGTGCCGATTGCCACATGCCCTACGAGCGTCAAGGTGCGATGAAGGTTAGCAGCCACTGGGTTCGTAGCCCGATGCTGAACGTCAACCGAGCTTGCCAAACCTGTCACAACGTTCCGGAAGATGAACTCAAAGCACGCGTGGAAACGATTCAAGATCGCACCAAGAATTTGATGGAGCGAGCCGCCGTGGCGATGACCGATATGCTCGACGCGATCATGCAGGCGAAAGAGGCCAAGGCCGGCGATGAATCGCTCAAGCCGATCTACGCGTTGCAAAAGAAAGCGATGTGGCGACTCGATTACATCAGCAGCGAAAACTCCAAGGGCTTTCACGCCGACCAAGAAGCGGCGAGATTGCTCGGTGAATCGATCGACTACAGCCGCCAAGCGCAAGCCGCCGCCGTCGCATTGCGGGCTCCCGAAACGCCCGAAGTGACGGCTGAGACGACGCCGATTCTAGGCGTGACGCCGACTGACAAATCGACAATCGACAAGTAATTGGATCAGTCGCCGAACAAGTGATTGCGTTCCGCCAACGCTGCTAGCTCGACGACCGTAACGACACCCATCGTGTCGAGCACCATTCGCCGCCGACGGTCGAGCGTTCGAGCGCTGATGGAAAGCTGCAGCGCAATTGCCTTGTTGGCCGCGCCTCCGATTAACTCTCGCATCACTTCCTTCTCCTCAGCGCTGAGTTGTTTGAAGTGATTGTGAACGCTTTGCGCCTCGTCAATGCGGAGCTTTCTGCGGATCGAAATACCGATGGCTCGCTCGACTGCTTGCACTAACTGGGTGGCGACGAACGGTTTCTCAATCAGGGTCACCACGCCACGCTCCATCAAACTCACGGCCGTCGGCACGTCGGCGTGCCCCGTCAAAACGACAATCGGGATATCAATGTCGAGTGTCGCGAGCTCATCGAGCAAGTCGAAACCGGCGATATCGGGGATGCGTAAATCAGTCACGATGCAATCGACGGAAGAGTCAACCGCTTTCAACGCTTGAATCGCCGACGAGAATGGCTGACACATGTAGCCTGCTGAGGCAATCACACCACAACTGAGATCGAGGTCCGCAGGCTCATCATCAATGACGAAGATCATTCGTTGGTCTGGTGACATGGAAGAGCCTCGGTGGGAAGAGCGTGTGTTGGAACACGGCAAGACCCTCGATCCTAACCGCTCGGCAGCGCTAATTCCATCAAGTCAACAAACGCGAACCTGTTCAATCGAGCTTCTTGCCACGTTTTTCTTGGGAGTCGGCAAGTGCGGATTCCGTTCAATTAAGTAAAGCCGACCCGCAACCAACCGATTGCTGCGGGTCGGCTTCGAGTCGTCACTGGTATTGTGCCCCAATTTCCCAGCGGCGCTGCCTGAGCCAATCGACCCTCTACCTGCCCCGTGGTTTCGGATCGACTCTAGTACTTATCATTCGTCAATATGAAGGCGCCAGCGCTGGCGAATTTGCGTCAAACACTCAATTTTCTAAAAGCGAAACGAGGATTGCTTAAGAGAAATCGATACGTTACCACCACCCCCAAAAGAGCTGGTATGTTTGATCACGGATGAACGAGAAGTGCCGACCGTTGCGGAATCCGCAGCACCCATCGATGCATTTCCAGCCCGCGTTGCCGCAGCCACTCACGACGGGGATCCGGCCACGTAACGATTTCGAGAAATGATTCGCGTCGTGCCTGGTTGAGCCAAACAAGCGGTTTGTCTCAACCGGCCACAGACGCTGAGGTGGTAACATCGCAAGCAACAGGGCGATGAAACGATCGACTGCAGTCCTGAGAGAAATCTTTGATTCCCTAGGTTGCCGCTGTAATGACAAGCTCAACGGCGTACTCGGTGGATGCGAGCGGTGCATGAATGCACGCACGGCTAGGTGCATGGCCGTGGGGCACCCAGGCATCCCAAAGTTCGTTCAATACGGCAAGATGCGTCGGATCAGGCAAATAGATGATCACTTGCAAGAGTCGCTCACGATTGCTGCCGAGATCGCTCAGTCTCGCTTCGGCCTGATCCAACACTTGCCTGATTTGCTCGCGGGGCGATGCCGACGCGTCTTCCGCTACCTCGACAAAATACGCTGTGCCCCGATACACCACGGCATCGGACCAACGTCGGCTCACGCCGATGCGAGTGATCTCAGGTTGTTCTTGTGAATTCATGGTTGAATCACGATACGCGAGCGTTCTCGAGCTTATCATCGACGTGAGTCGTACCAGCAAGCGAGGCCGGCACCAAAGCTGCTGGCGTACGAACACAGTCGACGAAGTAGAATCGTTTACCGTCCACTTCTTCCTCAACGAGTCCGTGGATGTCCGTGTCAAAACCTGGGAATCGCTCGTTGAACATCCGGGCGAATTGCAAATACTCGATAATAGTTTTGTTGAATCGTTCACCGGGAATGAGCAGAGGGATACCTGGCGGGTACGGGGTGAGCAGAACCGCAGTCGCACGCCCGGCCAGGTCGTCGATGGCGACACGATCGATCTCACGGTGCGACATCATCGCGTACGCATCGGATGGCTTCATTGCCGGGTCCATGTGCGACAAATACATTTCGGTGGTCACGCGGGCGATGTCATGCAACTTGTAGGCATCATGAATGTTCTGGCTCAAATCACGGAGCCCGATCGCTTCGTATTGCGGATACTGCTGCGCAAACTCCGGCAAGATCTTCCAAATTGGTAAATTCTTGTCGTAGTCGTCCTTGAATTGCTGCAATGCACTGAGCAGCGTATTCCAGCGACCCTTGGTGATGCCGATCGTGAACATGATGAAGAACGAGTAAAGACCGGTTTTCTCGACGATGACGCCGTGTTCGGAAAGGTACCGGGTCACAATCGACGCCGGGATGCCGGTTTGGGCGAAGTGGCCCTTGACGTTCAACCCGGGAGTAACAACGGTCGCCTTGATCGGGTCCAGCATATTGAAGCCGGTGGCCAGGTTGCCGAAGCCGTGCCAGTTGTCATCATCGCGGAGCACCCAGTCGTCTTGGACTCCGATTCCCGATTCCGTGATCTCGTCGGGACCCCAGACTTGGAACCACCAATCGTCACCCCACTCCGCGTCGACCTTGCGCATCGCGCGGCGGAAGTTCAACGCTTCGAGGATGGACTCTTCCACGAGCGCAGTACCACCGGGCGGTTCCATCATCGCAGCCGCGACATCGCAAGACGCGATGATCGCGTATTGAGGCGATGTCGACGAATGCATCAAGTAGGCTTCGTTGAAAAGATGTCGATCGAGTCGATGCGAATCCGGTTCTTTCACCAGGATCTGGGACGCTTGTGAGATACCGGCGAGCAATTTGTGGGTCGAGTGCGTCGCGAACACCATCGCGTCCTTGCAATTCGGTTGGTCGCGACCGATCGCGTGCATGTTGCGATAGAAATCATGGAATGTCGCGTGCGGTAACCAAGCTTCGTCAAAGTGCAACGTATCGATTTGACCGTCGAGCAACTCTTTGAGCATCTCGACGTTGTAAATGATTCCGTCGTACGTGCTCTGCGTGATCGTCAGAATCCGCGGCTTGCGATCGGGGTGCTTGGCTTGCGCTTCACGAGCGAACGGGTTCGCGTCAATCTTCTTTTGAATGCTCTCGGGCCGGAACTCATCGAGAGGGATCGGGCCGATCAATCCGAGGTTATTGCGCGTCGGCGTGAGGAACACGGGCACGGCGCCGGTCATGATGATCGAGTGCAGGATCGACTTGTGACAATTCCGATCGACGACGACAATATCGCCTGACGCGACCGTCGAATGCCACACCATCTTGTTTGACGTCGATGTGCCATTGGTGACAAAGAAACAATGGTCGGCATTGAAAATTCTCGCCGCGTTCCGCTCCGATGCTGCGATCGGGCCGGTGTGGTCAAGCAACTGGCCAAGCTCTTCCACGGCATTGCAAACGTCGGCACGAAGCATGTTCTCACCAAAGAATTGGTGAAACATTTGCCCCACAGGACTCTTCAAAAATGCCACTCCGCCCGAGTGACCGGGACAGTGCCACGAGTAAGAACCGTCACTCGCGTAGTGCAGCAGCGCCCGGAAAAACGGTGGCGCGAGCGAATCGGTATAGGCGCGGGCTTCGCGGAGGATGTGCCGAGCGACGAACTCGGGCGTGTCCTCGAACATGTGAATGAAACCGTGCAGTTCACGGAGGATATCGTTGGGCAGATGGCTCGATGTTCGCGTTTCGCCGTACAAGAAGATCGGAATGTCCGCATTTTTGAAACGGATCTCCTGAATAAAGTCGCGAAGATTGGCAATCGCAGGCTCGTCTTCACCACCGCAGAACTCTTCGTCATCGATCGAGAGAATGAACGCCGATGCTCGCGATTGTTGCTGTGCAAACTGCGACAAATCACCGTAACTGGTCGCGCCGATCACTTCCGCACCCTCGCCCTCGATGGCTTGAGCGAGAGCCCGAATGCCGAGCCCGGATGTATTTTCAGAACGGAAGTCTTCGTCGATAATCAGAATCGGAAAGCGAAATTTCATCTCGAGCCTTTTGCGAAAAATTGGATAGAGTCGGAATTCTACGCTTCGCCGTCCATGTTGTCGCCCCGATTTGTCGCCAGCGAAAACGACTCCTGTTTTTGCCGCGTGCCCATCGCTGAATCTCTCGAGGTATGGCTAGGCTACCGCAAGGATTGCTAACTCGAGATGGCGTGTCGATGGTGCCGAATCGCTTGATCACCGCTGCTACATTGTTGGGCTTGTCGCGCTTCTCATCCGCGGCAGTCTCCTCCTCGAGGTCCGTGACTCCCCAATCGAGCCCGTCGACCAGCACCAATGTGGCTGCGACGTCGGAAGCGTTGACTGAACCCTCAGAGTCCGTGCACCCTGACCAAGCGGAGGAATTGTCCGAGCCAGCCGTGCCGGCTAAACCGATCCAAAAGCCAAGTCGAAAAGTCAACCCCGCATTCTCGCGATCGTGCCCGATAATTCATTTCCTTCCGAACGAGCGAAAGCCCGCACTTTCCAGAAATTAAAGTCGGGAGAACTTTTCCAGCAAAAGTCGCCAGATCTTTTGAGGGTTTTCGCTCTCACGGGTCACTTCCCTACCGAGTGACGCTGCAGAATGCCAGCGCCAGATTCATTCCGCTTCCCAAAGTACCCATTGCCATGGAATTGCAAGCGAGTATCGATCGATTCGCCTCGCCGCTCACCGGGCTCTTCGTTTCCTGGGGTGTGCCCATTGGCGAGGCGACTGAGTTAGCTCAAGACAGTCTCGCCGACGCCCATTTGAGCTTGGCGTCGTGTCGAGGAGATTCGGATGACGTGTTGGTATTCGGGCGGTGGTTGCGTGGCGTGGCACGAAATCATTTTCGACAATGGTCACGCGGCCGAGCGCGACGAGGCTCGTTAGCGATCGTCATACCGTCGCAAGCACTCGAAGAACTTGCGTCGAGAGTCCCCGAGATCGACCAGCGGATCACGCAACTTCGTGTTGAGATCCAACGACTCTCGGCGAAGCATCGCGAGGTCGTGATCATGCACTACCTCGATGAGACACCCGTCGCGGATGGTCGATCGCGCGACAGTCGGCGGCTTGTGCGTCGCCGGTTTAGGCTTGCTCGGACAATTATCGAATTCCAAAAACAATCTCGCGAGAAAAAATGACGCATCTCGCAGACCTACCCCCGATGTCAGCATTCGACTACCTGCGAAGCGAATTAACACTTTGGCTGGCGATCATGCTGGTGTTGCTGCTCAGCTTCGCAACCTACACGTCTTCAAGCCGCGTCGGTAGCGATCTCGCCGTCTTCGCTGACGTCCTCGAAGCGGATTGAAACCTGCTTGCTGACGCCGGACTCTTGCATCGTAACACCGTAGAGCGTCGTCGCAGCGGTCATGGTTTTCTTGCTGTGCGTGACGACAACAAACTTTGTCTGGTCGAGAAACTCGCTGAGCACGGTCACGAATCGACCGATGTTCGCTTCGTCAAACGGTGCGTCGACCTCGTCGAGCACACAGAAGGGACTCGGGCGATATTGGAAGATCGACATCAGTAGCGCAACCGCTGTCAATGCTTTTTCGCCGCCGGAGAGCAATGAGTTGTTGAACGTCGGCTTCCCGGGCGGTGTGGCAACAATTTCGACGCCCGCTTCGAGTGGATCGTCACTGTCCTCGAGAATCAAATCCGCGGTGCCGCCACCGAAAGACTTGCGATACAACTTTTGGAAGTTCAGGCGAATCGCTTCGAGCGTGTCCAAGAACAATCGGCGGCTGTCCGCATTGATCCGGCCGATGATCCGCTGGAGCGAATCCTTCGCGGCCGAAAGATCTTGGTACTGGCCATGCAGCTCGTCGTAGCGTGTTTGTAAACCCTCGAGTTCCTCGAGCGCCTCCATGTTCACCGAGCCGACGTTTTGGACTTGGTTACGAAGTCTGCCGATTTCGTCTTCGAGCTCGGTGCGATCTTCGATCGAATCCATGTCGGTGGGCGGTTCGGTCGCGCCCAAATCGATTTCGTAATCCTCGAGCATGCGTGCGGCGAGGGTCTCGCGGCGCAGTCGCGCGTTATCCCGCGCCGACGTGACCACGTGCACGGCTTCGCTCGCCGCACTCGCTTCCTTCATTGCCGCTTCGCTCGCCTTCTGGATTGCGCGATTCTCTTTGCGAACCTCGGCCGCACGCTGGGCCAATGATCGAAGTTCAGTTTCGGCGGCTTGTGTGTCCCACTGCAATGTTGCCAACTCGTGCGTCGCTTCGAGCATGCGTGCGCACAATTGTTCGATGCGAGATCGGCCCAAGGTCGCTTGGGAACGAACATCGGCGACGGCGGCTTCGCGTTGGCCCTGATCACGTTGTTGTTGCTCGAGCGTGGCGGCGAGTGCCTCGTGTTTTTGTTCAGCGCGGGCGAGATCGACCGACACCGCCATCATCGCGCTGGTGGCGGCTTGCAAAGCCGTTTGAGTATCCGACATCATCTCGTCGACTTCCGCCGCTTCGGACTCACACGCTTCGACGTGTTGGCGAGACCCGGCGAGCTGTGCGGCGAGAGTCTCGCTTTCCGCTTTCGCCGTCGACTCGTCACGGCCCACGATCAACTCTTCACCAACGATTTCGGTGTGGGCTAATTGACGGGTTTCGTGTCGCTCGTTGATGTGTCGCTGTTCCGCCTCGGCGGCTGCGCGTTCGGTCACGAGGGATCGATGCCGCTGTTCGATCCTGCCGAACTGGGCCGCTTGGTCGTCCACCCGCGCCGCCAACCGCGTCGCTTCAGCCTCCGATTCGCTGAGTTGGAATCGATAGTGCTTCAATTCCTGTTCCGCCGACGCAAGTTCACTGCGTCGACTCACCAAACCCGTCGAGGCGCCGGTGGGCCCGATCACGATCGTCCCATCGTTCTCGAGTAATTCGCCGGATGAAGTGACGAAACGCAGTCCCGCACCGCTAAGTTTTCGGAAACCGACGGCGGTGGCGAGCGAGTCGACGAGCCACGTGCAACCGAGCAAGTGTCGGGCGAGTGGCTCGAACTTGTCATCGCACTTGATCATGCGATCGCCGCGACCGATCACGCCCTTGAGTCCGTCGAGGCGAATGCGATCGCCCGGCCGTCGTGACGGTAAATCGTCCGTGCGAACGAGTCCGACGCGGCTGTCGATCTTGATCGTGCCATCGAGCACCGCTTGCTGGATCGACGGCCCGGTTACGATCACAAATTGGCTGCGCTCGCCCAAGGCCGCGTCGATCAGCGGTGCGACGTGGACATCGACGTCGAAACATTCGGCGACGATCCCGTGGAGTGACTCGGCGAGCAACTTCCGCGACCGCGCGTCAAGCGCCGCATCACTCGCGTCCGCATCGAGCGACTTCAATTGGCTGAGGATCGCGCGGACTCCACCGGAAAGCCCCTCCTGGCGACGCTGCAAATCCTTCAAAACGCTGAGTCGTTCCGTGACGCCTTGCAGCCGCACTTGGAGCGCCGCGATTTCTTCGCGCCGTCGCTGCAACGTGCGACGACTATCGTTCAGTTTCGTTTCCGCTTGTTCGAGTTCCTTGGCGGCCGCCGCAATGTCCTCGTCAATCTGCAGCACTCGCGCATTCGCCGCGGCAGTATCCTCGGACGAGGTCACCAACAACATTTCCGCTGCGATTCGTCGTTTCGCCAAACTCGCGAGCAACCGGCCCGCTTCGGCGATCCGTTGTGACACCCGTTGACGGTGGTTCTCAAGATCCGCCACTCTGCGAACCGCCGCAAGTTGCTCTTTTTGAGCCGCATCACGACGCTCCCGCACCGAAGTCATCTCGGTTTCGATCACTGCCCGATGCATTTCCGCAGCGGCATTGCGATCACGCACCCGGGCGAGTTCGTCGGCGTATCCGGTGAGTCGTCGTTTAGCATCACGAAGTTCCGCGGCCGCCGAACCGGCTTGCGATTGAAGCAGCCTGACGCGGCGCAGTGACTTGGCAACGTTATGGCGCAAGTCATCGTGGGTCGTATGGTCCGCTTCGCGGCGTCCGGTCAATTCAGCGATTCGCTGCAACTTGCCGCTTCGCTGCTCTTCGATGGCTTGCGCCTCATCAGCAATCTCTTGCAACCTTGCATCCGCAGCTTGACGCTCAGCCGACATGGTTTGGCGTCGCGTTTCCAATTCGCGATGCTGGTCGAGTGCCGCGGCGAGGCCGTTTTCAGCCGTGTTGAACTCGAG
>JBBSJZ010000111.1:0-13474 GCA_038256795.1 Pirellulales bacterium
AGAGGATTTTTGAGTGTCTTGAGCGATCGAGAGTTCCAGATCCCTGATGAGTCCAGTGGCCGGTTGGAGTTCGCCGATTGGCTCACCAACACCGAAGATGGTGCCGGACACTTGACCGCTCGCGTGTTCGTCAACCGTGTTTGGCACCATTTGATCGGTCGTGGGATCGTGCGAACCGTTGACAATTTTGGAAGGACCGGAGAAGAGCCCAGTCATCCAGAGTTGCTCGATTATCTGGCGGACGGTTTCATCGCATCGGGTTGGTCAATGAAGACGCTGGTCCGCAAAATTGTGCTGAGTCATACGTTTGCCATGAGCAGCCAACATGACCATCGCGGCCATTTGATGGACCCCGATAATCGATTGCTATGGCGAGCCCATCGTCGTCGGCTCGACCCCGAATCCTTCCGCGATGCGATGCTGCGGGCGTCCGGTACCCTGGATTTGCGACCCGTCGGTTCGACAGTCGACTATCTTGGTGATCAAGCGACGTCGGTTGGCGCGAATAAGGTACGGCGTCGCACCGATTTTCCCTGTCGAAGTGTCTATCTACCTGTCATTCGCAACGACTTACCTGAACTGTTTGACGTGTTCGATTTTGCCAACCCGCAAGCGACGACAGGGATGCGAGCGGACACGATGGTTGGTACGCAAGGGTTATTCGTTCTTAATGACGTTTCCGTGTTGGCTGCGTCCGATGCGATCGCGAATCGGTTGATGGTCGACGTCGACCCGAGTACCGGCGCTGACGCTGAGCGAGTTGATCAGATGTACGAGTGGATCGTTGGTGAACCAGCACAGTCCGAGGAGGTGGATGAAATCGTGTCTTTCATTGACCAACTGGAACCGCGGCTGCAAGAACAGGGTACCGCCGAGTCTCGGTTGCGAGCATGGTCGATCGCTTGCCAGGCACTGTTCGCCTCGAGTCGATTCCAAATTATCGAGTAATCAATCATCGAGTAACTATGTCACGCTGCAACCAGTTCATTCAAACGCACAGTCGTCGGGATCTGTTGCGCACCAGTGCTTGCGGATTCGGTCAAGTCGCACTGGCCGCAATGGCTCGTAATGCGCTTGCCGGATCGGTCGGTACGAATTCACCACTGCCGACGATTCCCACTCGTGCGAAGCGAATTCTATTCTTGTTCATGTGGGGTGGCCCCAGTCACGTCGATTTCTTTGACCCAAAGCCACTCCTCAATGAACGTTCTGGGCAATCACTCAACGCCTCGTCGGTCGGTGGCGTGGATCGCGAGCTGGGAAAGTTGCTCGGGTCCCCATTCAAGTTTTCACAGCATGGTGACAGCGGCATTTGGATGAATGAGTTGTTTCCCAATTTGGCGAAACATGCGGACAAGATGTGCGTCATTCGATCGATGCACACCGAGGGTAGCGCTCACGGCGAGGCGCTGTTGCGGTTGCATACCGGTCAAGCCAACTTGGTGCGTCCGAGTGTCGGTGCTTGGGTCAGCTATGGATTGGGCAGTGAGAACGAAAATCTGCCCGCTTTTATCACGATATCGCCGCCGCGCGGACACGGTGGTGCCCAGAATTACGGCAGCTCGTTTCTGCCGGCAATGCACCAGGGCACGGCGATCGGATCCGCCGAGACACCCATCGCAGAGGCGAAAATGTCCAATCTCAAGAACCCCAACTTGAGCCTGGAACAACAGCGGTCGCAATTGGATTTGATCCAGTCGATTAACTCGCGGCATTTGCGAAATGTTGGCGTCGATCAGCGGATCGAGGGCTTGATCGACAACTATGAACTGGCATTCAAAATGCAATCGACAATCCCCAGTGTGATGGACCTCAGCAGCGAAACGAAAGAAACGCTTGACCTCTACGGCATCGATTCCGAGCCAACGAACAATTTTGGGCGTCAATGCTTGCTGGCGAGAAAGTTTGCCGAAAGCGGTGTTCGGTACATTCAGGTTTCAACCGACTACACTTGGGATCATCACAAGCAGGTGAAGGAAGGCAGCATCGCTGAAGCACCAAAAGTCGATCGGCCCATCGCAGGTTTGCTCGAAGATTTGCAGCGTCGTGGATTGCTGGACGATACTCTGGTCGTATGGGGAGCGGAATTTGGGCGGACGCCGACGCTCGAAGGCAGTGACGGACGCAATCATCATCCCCAAGCGTTTACGATGTGGATGGCGGGCGGTGGCTGCAAGTCTGGTTTGACCTACGGAGCGACGGACGAATTCGGTTATCGACCGATCGAAAACTCCGTCCACATGCACGATCTGCACGCGACGCTACTGTACATGTTAGGACTCGACCACGAGACGCTCACCTATCGCCACGCTGGTCGTGATTTTCGTCTGACCGATGTCTACGGCAACGTCGTGCATGACATCCTCGCTTGATTGGTCGTGATCGACTTTTCCTCGAAATTGATCGATATCTACACGCGTCGCTATCCTCAATTGCGAATCGATCCACGCGAAGGGCCATGAACAACATCGAGCGATAGCCGCGCTAGCCGTCAGCGTCAGCCGACGGATTGTTTGCACCACGAACCTGTGGCCAATTGCCCCATCACCGCCACCGGGTTGCAGCCTCGGCGGATACGTCACCATTGACTTTCGCCGTTAGGTTGGTTGACTCCCACCCGATGTCGTTCTAAACGGCAATGTGATGTTTCGCCGCTTCCCGACGTCGCTTTTGTGCAGCATGGTCGGAGGACATCGAGTTTGCCAAATGGTCGGGAGCACATTGCCAGAAAGCATTTCACTAGTAAGATATTGATTAATGCCATATCTGCTCGATGCTTTGAATCCACGATGAAACTGCAACACGAATTGCTGCGGCCGCTACCGTTTGCGTCTCCACACCAGGAAGCGCTGCTGAATCTGTTGCGGGTCGGCGACCAGCTCGACAACCGGCTGTCGCGCCTATTTCGCGAGCACGGGCTGACGTTGTCACGTTTCAACGTGTTGCGAAGTTTGATCGTGGCGGAGCGATCGCTGACTTGCGGCGAAATCGCGCAGCGGATGATCCAGTTGGTGCCGGCGATCACCTCGCTCGTGGACCACCTGGAAAAACAGCAACTGGTCGAGCGGCAGCGATCCAGTGACGACCGACGTGTTGTGCATGTGCAAATTACGAAACGAGGGTGCGCAGTTGCCGACGCTGTAATGATACCCCTCTTCGAATTGGAAACTTCTTTGCTGAAGAAGCTGACGCGCGGTGAGCTCGAGACACTGATCGAGCTGCTGGAGAGAACCCGAGAATCGATTCACGAATGCGACAAGTCAACATGAGTTTTTCAACACGATACATGAGCATTCCACTGGCAACGTTGCTCGCGACGATTGCCCTCATGACGGGCTGCAGCAAGGGCCCCGCGGATCCGCCGCCCATGCCGACACCGACCGTGACGGTCGCCAAGCCGATCACGAAACAGATCGTCCAGTGGGACGGTTACACCGGACGGCTCGAAGCCGTCGACTTGGTCGAGGTTCGTGCTCGCGTCGGCGGTTACTTGCAATCCGTCCACTTTGATGAGGGCCAGGTCGTTGAAAAGGGTGACTTGTTGTTCGTGATCGATCCGCGTCCATTCGAGGCTGAGCTCAACGCGGCGAGGGCGCTGCTGCAACAATCGCGATCCAAGTTGAAGCAATCCGAAGCGATGTTGAATGAAGCCAAGGCACGGTCCTTGCAGTCGGATGCACAATTAAATCTCGCTGATGTGCGCTACCAGCGAGCCAAGCAACTCAGCGAGCGCAACGCCGGTTCCCAGCAAGAAGTGGACGAGCGTGAGGCCGAGTTCTTACAGGCCAAAGCGGACATCGAAGCGGTCAAGGCGAGCGTCAGTTCAGCTGAAGCGGCGATCGCGACATCCGAGGCCGAGATCGAATTGGTCCAAGCCGGCGTGGAGACGGCTGAGCTCAATTTGGAATACACGCAAATCCGGGCCCCCGTCACTGGCCGAATCAGCCGGCAAGCGATCACCCAAGGCAACTTGATCGCTGGTGGTACCGACACTTCGTCGATGCTCACGACGATCGCCTCGATGCAGCCGATCTACTGTGTCTTCGATGCGACGGAGCAAGACGTGCTGAAGTACGTGCGGTTGGCACAATCCGGTGGTCGCGAGAGTTCACGCGTGGCCAAGAATCCCGCATTTCTCGGCTTGGTCGACGAAGACGGGTATCCGCACCAGGGTCATATGGACTTCGTCGACAATCGCATCGAAACGGACACCGCCAGCCTGAGGGCACGCTGTGTGTTTCGCAATGACGATCAACTTTTGTTGCCCGGGATGTTCGCCCGCATTCGCATCCCTGGAAGTGCATCGCAGACCGCGGTGTTGATTCCTGACTCGGCGATCGGAACGGATCAATCGACCCAGTTCGTATTTGCCGTCGTGGACGATGTGATCCAGCGACGGCCCGTCAAGTCGGGCGCGATCGTTGATGGTCTCCGAGTGATCCGCGAAGGGCTTACCGGTGAAGAAACAATCGTGATTGAGGGTCTATTGCAATCGCGGCCTGATGCGAAAGTGAATACGGTCGAAGGCATCATTACCGCCGTCGAAGACGGACTTCCGGACAGCTATGAGCCGGTTCCCAAGGCCGAATGGATCTCGCCCGCACCCGATCCATTGCCGCAGGCGTCGTGGTATCCGCTTTCGCCGAGCATGCCCCAACAGCCGACCGGGAGCAAGCACTCATGAAGTTCCCACACTTCTTCATCGAGCGGCCGATTTTCGCTGCGGTGCTGTCGTTTTTGATCGTCTTGGTGGGCGGCATTACCTACATCACGTTGCCGGTGTCTCAATATCCGAACGTGGCGCCGCCGACGGTGCTCGTGCGAGCCAGCTATCCTGGTGCGACTCCGCAAGTGATCGCCGACACGGTCGCCACGCCGATCGAACAGGAGATGAACGGCGTCGACGACATGCTGTACATGGAATCGTCCTCGAGCAGCGACGGCACGATGCAATTGACCGTGACGTTCAAGCTGGGCACGGACCTCGATGATGCACAGGTGTTGGTGCAAAACCGCGTCGCGATCGCCGAGTCACGACTGCCCGAGCAAGTCCGCCAAATTGGCGTGACGACGACGAAGCAAATCCCCGACATGTTGATGGTGGTTCACATCAATTCGCCGGACAACAGCCGCGATGAACTTTACATCAGCAACTATGCCTACTTGCGAGTTCGCGATGCGTTGATGCGGTTGGATGGTGTCGGCGAAATTCGGATCGCGGGCGGCAATGAGTACGCGATGCGAGTTTGGTTGGACATCGAAAAGATGACGCACGTCGATCTTACGGCGGGCGAAGTCGTGGAAGCGATCCGTGGCCAAAACGTGCAGGTCGCGGCGGGTGTGATTGGGCAACCGCCGACGAGCGATACCGGCGATTTCCAATTGAACGTGACGACTCAAGGACGATTGATCGAAGAGGACGAGTTCGGCGACATCATCGTTAAACGTGGCAGCGACGGACGGATCACTCGGCTCCGCGATGTTGCCCGCGTTGAGCTGGGGGCCCAAGACTACTCGCGGCTCAGCTACCTTGACGGAAAAACGGCGATCGCGGTGCTGGTCTACCAACGCCCAGGAACCAATGCGGTCGAAACGGCCGACGAAGTCAAACGCGTGATGTCCGAGATGAGCCAGGAGTTTCCGCAAGGCATCGGTTACGAGATCGCTTACAACCCGACGGACTACGTTGAGCAATCGATCGACGAAGTCATCGAAACGTTGTTCCTCACCACCGTGTGCGTCGTGTTGACGGTATTTATGTTTCTGCACGGTTGGCGGCCGACGATAATTCCCGTAATCGCGATTCCGATCTCGCTGATCGGCACGTTCGCGGTGATGCAGGTCTTCGGTGTGACGCTCAACACGTTGTCGCTATTCGGTTTGGTGCTGGCGATCGGCATCGTCGTCGACGACGCAATTGTGGTGGTCGAGAACGTCGAGCGTTTGATGGCCGAAGGGATGGCGGCTCGCGAAGCGACCCACAAGGCGATGGACGAAGTCGGATCGGCACTGATCGCCACGACGCTCGTGTTGATCGCAGTGTTCGTGCCGACGGTTTTCGTGCCAGGCATCAGCGGCCAGTTCTACCAGCAGTTCGCCTTGACGATCTCGATCAGCACGGCTATTTCGACGTTCGTGTCATTAACTCTGAGTCCGGCGCTGTGCGCGCTACTGTTGCAACCGAAGCAGGCCGCAAAAAACCGTTTTGGCCGTCTGATCGATCTGCTCTTCGGTTGGTTCTTTCGGCTGTTCAATCGCAGCTTCGATTGGACGAGTAACGTCTACGCCGGGATCGTCGGTCGGTTGGTCAAGAAGTCGGCCATTGCGATCGTGATCTACGCGGTGCTGCTGGTGTGTACCGGACTGAGTTTTAATCTCGTGCCGACCGGGTTCATTCCTGATCAGGACCAGGGATACATCATTGTCGCCATCAACTTGCCCGACGGCGCGTCACTAGCGCGAACGGATAAGGTCACGCGCCGCGTGGCGGAGATCGGTGGCAAGATCGACGGGGTCGCGCACGCGGTCGGGATCGCTGGATTATCGGGGGCCACGTTTACCATCAAGCCGAATGCCGCGGTAACATTCTTGCCGCTCGAAGATGCGAAAGCACGCGCCGCGCGGGGCCGTGGCGTCAACGCCATTGCCGCGGATCTGCGCCGAGACGTCGCAGCCATCAATGAAGCCCAAATTTTGATTATCCCGCCGCCACCGATTCGCGGCATCGGCCGTGGCGGTGGATTCAAAATGTATGTGCAAGATCGCAGTGGCGCCGGTTTGGATTCGCTCAGCCAAGTCACCGATACGATGCTGGCCGAGGCGAATGCACAACCGGGGCTGGCGCAAGTGTTTACCAACTTGCGAATGAACGTGCCCCAGGTTTATGCGGATGTCGATCGCACCAAGGCGCAAATGCTTGACGTCCCGGTCAGCAATGTGTTTGATGCGCTGCAGGTTTATTTGGGTTCGGTATACGTCAACGATTTCAATTTCCTCGGGCGAACCTATCGAGTCACCGCCCAAGCGGAACCTAAGTTTCGCGACGACGCCGACGACATCGTTAAACTAAGAACTCGCAGCGCCCGCGGCGCCAGTGTTTCGCTCGGTTCAGTCGTCGACGTGCGGACGACGGCTGGCCCCGACCGACTCGTGCGTTACAACCTGTTTCCTGCCGCCGACTTGAACGGTTCGACCGAGCCGGGTTACAGCTCCGGTGAATCGCTGGCCAAGATGGAAGCATTGGCTGCGCAAAACCTGCCTGCAGGTTTCGGTTTCGAATGGACCGAGCTGGCGTATCAAGAGCGTCAAGAAGGAAACACGATCGTGTATTTGTTTCCATTGGCGGTATTGTTCGTATTTCTGGCATTGGCGGCGCAGTACGAAAGTTGGTTATTGCCGTTGGCGATCATTCTCATCGTGCCCTTGTGTCTGTTGTTCGCGATCGTCGGTATCTGGTTCCGCGGGATGGACAATAACGTGCTGACCCAAATCGGCTTCATCGTGTTGATCGGTTTGGCGTGCAAGAACGCGATCTTGATCGTCGAGTTCGCCAAGGCTGAGGAGGACGCGGGCAAGAATCGTTTCGACGCTGCGGTCGCTGCCTGTCGGTTGCGACTGCGTCCCATCCTGATGACAGCGTTCTCATTCATTCTCGGCGTGATTCCCTTGTTGGTGGCAACCGGCGCCGGATTCGAGATGCGGCGAGTGCTGGGCACGGCGGTCTTCAGCGGTATGCTCGGCGTGACGCTGTTCGGATTGTTCCTAACGCCCGTGTTCTACGTGTTACTGCGGCGATTCTCCAAGCCAACGGAAACGCAAACGCTGAACCACCCTGAGCAACCTGGCTGAAGTCATCGCTTCGTTGGATCGTCGGTTTTAAATTGAGCGGCACGAGATCATGGACATTTCGCCAGACATTTCCTTCGAGCAATGGGGCGGGTCCAGATGCAACGGCGAGTGTCTTGCCGTGTCCCGTCGCCACGCAAATGCATCGCATGCTCGGTAGACGATCGCCAAAATCTCGTCACCCGCGAGCCTGGGTTCGCTTCTGACTCCACGATGGAACTATCATTCACTCTCCGCTGGACGCAACGCTGAGAGTTGCATATCGGCGAAAAACACCTGTGATTCCGTTTCTTGAAGCGCCTCGCTGCCGTGAATGACGAGCCTAACTGCATTGCCAACGCCAACTTCGCTGATGGGCAAGGTGCCGACCAGTTTCTCTTCGAGAAAGACATACCAGTCATCAGGCTGTCGCTCGATGTGAACCACGTGATACCGGTCGTATACCGTTGGTAACGAATCCGTTTTAAAAATGACATCGAATTCGCCGAAGTCGGATGTCTTCTCGCCAAGTTGATTGGACGTTCCAGAAAGCCGCAAGCATCCTCGATTATCTGCCGATTCGACCGGATCGAACGCAAAATCGACATCAACCGGACCACTGCCTGGTTGCAACCACACAAAGAGACTGATTCGCGGATGCGGAGTCTCTGGGATTCTCCGTGTCAGTGCACCTTGGGATGTTGTGCAAGCGATTGCCGTCGAGGAGTCGGGTGCCTCGACCGTGTTCCAAGCTCCAATCATGGAACCGCCGACATCCCACCCACTGAGTGTCACACCATCGAACAGTGGTGTGCTCCCTGAAACACGGGTGTGGGTTCGCAAACCTCGGCCTCGGCCACCAAACGTCCCATATCGAAGGATGACGAACAATATTCCGATGATTGCAAATGAAATCAGCCACCGGAGGCGACTCAATTTCGGTGCCAGCGATTCTCGGGTTAGCTCGGTCGTCTCAGCCATCTCGCCGCCATCGGTTTGGAAAGCCGATGGTTGTGACATGCGAGTAAAATCGTCCTTACGAATGAGGACTTGCGTTGGCTGCTCACTGATGGAAACGTCAGAGTCGAAAGGCGGCCATGTTTCCGAAAATGCTTCGTTCACTTTCACGGCATCGCAAACACCAAGAGAGTCAATCGCTTCAATGAGTTGTTGATAATTTTCGGGGCGTTGATTGGGATTCGGATCCAACAATCCCATCAACAGCCGCATTTGGGCGTCCGGCAAAATGATGGGAAGAGCCGATGGATCAAAAATGAGGGGCTCCATTTTCTGTTTGAACAATGCGGCAACACTTTTGCCTTGAAATGGCTGCTTTCCAAACAGCAGGTGCCAGGCCGTAACGCCCAAAGAATACATGTCGGTGCGAAAATCGACTTCCCCGCCTCCGAATTGCTCGAGGGACATGTACGCGGGGCTGCCCATGATCTTGCCACCCGTCGTTAGCTTCAACTGCTCCGGCCCCTGGTCCGCAAACATCGCCAATCCGAAGTCGGCCATTTTCACAACCTCTGAATCAATTAACGAGCCGTCAGGCGGCGGCAGCAGAATAAGATTCGCGGGCTTGATGTCACGATGGATCAGGTTTTGACGTAAAGCATGCATCAACCCGGATGCAACTTGTCGAACAATCGACCATACCTCTGTCGCCGGCATGGGGCCGCGGTCTCGCACGGCTTGTTCGCAAGTACGTCCAGGAACGTATTCCATTGCAAAGTAGTAGCGACCCTCATATCTGCCGAAATTGAGTGCTTGAACAATATTCGGATGCTGGAGTCGCGCGAGTGCCTTCGCTTCACGCTCAAAGCGTGCAGCAATGGTGGGGTCGCTCACATTGCTGATCAAGATAGTCTTGAGAGCGACGATCTTCTCCAAGTCGACTTGTTCGGCTCGGTAGACGACCCCCATTCCACCCTGTCCAATCAGGTCCAGAATTCTATAGCCGGGAACGACTTCGCACGGATTCAACAGCGACTCAGCGACGTCAACATCGGACGGAGTCAAGAGCCCGAGTTGGACCGCGATTTGCGATATCGATTTGTCTACCTTGATGCCTTGGATCAACGAAGCGGCATCGATCTCATTGAGCAAGTTCAGTTCAAGGCATGTCTGGATGAACTGTCGCTCGGCTCGGACTTTCGACTCCTCAGACGTGGACAAAACGCAACCTCAATCTTTCAGCTTGCCAAGTTGCCTCAGGACAGAGTCCACATTGGGTCGATCCGCGATCGACTCGCCCACATAAGCGAACCGGACACGGCCCTTTCGATCGATGATGTAAGTCGACGGTTTCGCCAGCTCCGCTCGGATTCCAAGTTTATCGACGCTGGCCAAATTGATATCCAGTAGAATCGGGTATGGGATATTCTCATTAGGAATTTCGCCACCTTTGATCCGTTGATTCAATTCGTCAAGTTTAGATGCATCCTCCTTTGTTTCCGTCGGGAAGATAACCGCAATTTGCGCATCGTAGGGTTCAAGTTCGTCGAACCGTCGTGCCCACTGAGACGTTTGCGATGCACAATAAAAGCAAACGCCACCAAACCAGCCGCGTGTAACGACCAATACCAGATATTCTTGCGTCATAATGTCGGCAAGCTGTACTTCATTACCATCCTTGTCCGTGAACCGCAAATCTGAGAAATCTTCAATCGTGATCGGTTGCGACTGCGAGACATCGGAGAATCGAACGCCATCATCCGGCATTCGATTGCACCCACCGAACACGATCGTTGAAATAAATAGAATTTTAAACAAATGCATTTTTCAAAATCCTGGCAGTCACTTTTTACTTGAAACGTAACAAAATAACGCGGCTGTTGTCAATGTGGCGACTTTGAAACGCCGACCTATTTGAATACGGTAGTTGAAAGCGAGACGCTAACACCTATCTTGCGGATGCGTGGCGAGACTCTTCCTCGTGCCACTCATCGATGGTTAGCCAAACAAACAGTGCTTTGCCTAGCCTAGCCTAAGCGGTGCGGGTTCGCCGGGTTCAGTCAAGGTTGCATGCTGCTCCACCCGTGGAACGTTAACAACGCGGCAAGCCTTCTCCGGACCCAGACCGCTCGGAAGTGCTCCCGAAGGCCAGAACGTCGGTCACGGTGACAAAGTGGATGCTGCCATCGGCGAGGCCGACCATGGCGCCGCGGGTGTGGTTGCTGCGATCCGTGAACCAGGTGCGGGTGCTGGAGTTAGCAAGCGAAGGTCGCTCCGCGCCAGCGACGAACACCCTGCTTTGTGAGGAGCAAGCCTTCGTATCGCCAGCGCGGAAGCGGTAGGTCGCACCAGGATGCGTCTCGATGCGATTGAGCATCGGCGCAGCAGGCAGCGAGAGGCGTTTCGTGCGTTCGCGTTTTCACGCGAGTTGATCAAGACTGATCAGCGTTTAAGAAGTCATCCGCCAGGGCACCGGAGGCTCGGGCGGATCGAAGCGAGTGTCGGCGCGTTCGCCTGTGACCTGCCAGCAAAACAAGCAAGGTGGATCAGGCGGCAACGATGGGTCGTGCCGCTGCACGATCGCCGATGACAGGACCGTCCATAACCACACTGCACCCCGGCACTTCGCCGCATCCTCGAGACGAACGATGCGAATCGATGACGCGGCTGCATTCGTGACGGATTCCGCATCCGCTTTCGCGATCCGGTTTTCGCGCGTTGATGGGCGGTCGGGCTTGCCGTAACCACAGCAACTGTTCGGCAGTGCTCGGCGGACGAGCAACCGCAAGCACAGTCTTCGCAGGGATAGCGACCTTCCACGAACGCGGTGGGCTGGATCGTGGGCACGCCCGTCAGTCCAGCGGTAAGCACCACGAACAGCAGCAAGCTGACGCAGCGATG
Organism: Pirellulales bacterium; assembly: GCA_038256795.1. Lineage (GTDB taxonomy): Bacteria > Planctomycetota > Planctomycetia > Pirellulales > Pirellulaceae > JBBSJZ01. The sequence continues at coordinate 11,683 of JBBSJZ010000111.1, forward strand.
GAGGCGATGAAACGCCAGCGGATGTCGGACAAAAACGTACAAAGTTGGCAACAGGCCATTAAAACGGACCGCGAACGGCTCGCTCCTCACGTGGTCAACTCTAACCGAACGTCGGACTCGGACATAGCTCTCACCGGGGAATCCAATGCGACGCGGAGTCGCAGTCGGGGAGTTGGATTGGAATCGAATCCGCAATAAAAAATCAATTCAAGCCGATCAAATTTTGTCGCTGAATCGGACTTGACGAACCATTTGAGACGGGCGATCGTATTGGACGTTCTACAAGTCCTTGGTCGGACCAGCTCACGAATTTTCTGTCATCCAACGAATGTCGGTTTTGGCTTCGATGATCCGGCCTATTCTCTTTAGCGTCTTGTGCTGCGTGGCTGCCTTGGGGCATGCACCGGCATGGTGGCACGTCGCGACTTGCGATGGACACGCTGGCGTTACCGATTCGGTCGCATTTGTCGCAGCATCGCTCACGCTCGCCGCGGCTTCGGACCCGTCTGCTACTGCATCCACCGAGTGTCCCTACGGATGCCCGCACCACAGCGATTCTGAGAGTGCCGATGAAGCGGCTGGTGATCATGAGCATTCGCACCACGAGCATGATGAAGACAATTGCTCGATCTGTCATTCGCTGAGTCTGCCTTGCGGTGTTTCGTGGACGCTTGAAGCGTCATCCCAGTGCGATGTGATGGTGCTGAGTGCCGAGCGATTCTCGCAGTTCTCCCTCGCCACGCCATTCTTGTTGGTCGCCGCGCCACGTGGGCCACCGCACGCTTGAGCCTCTCGGTTCGCGTCTCTCTTTTTCGCTGCTGCAATCAATGCGCACACATCTAGCACTGTCGTTGTTCAGTCACGGCTAGGTGCTGGGCTGGCTTAAGGCGACTTTACGAACGATTCCTGTTTTTTTACGCAGGCTCCTCACCCTCACCCTCACCCTCACTCTCACCCTCTCCCCACAACAGCGTGGGGAGAGGGGACAAAGCGGAAGCTTGCCGATGCGCAATCCCAACAACCACAAAGTAAACCATGAAAATTAAACTGACATTTTTGACCGTCCTCGTGTTGTGGATTGGCGCCACTGCAGTTCACGCCCAGGATCGCACTGTCGCTCGATTGTTTTGGCAAGACGATTCCGAGGCCACCGTTCGCTGGGGAGATTTGAAAAAATCTGCTGCTGGCTGGACAATCCAACCGCAAGAGCTGACAGGTTTTCCGGAGCTTGATATCGCTGAGCAGGGTCTGGTGCAGATGCACGCTGATTCCGGAATTGTTCTACTCAGCGTCAATGATCACGCGGACGGGACGATCGGCAGCGGTTGGATTGCGATCGACTCCGGCGCCGTCGAAGAACCTCACGGTAACCATTCGCACTGGCGATTCAAGCAACCGCCCCAGGTGTTGCTGAGCCACATTACGACTGACCAAGGAAACCCGGCACACGTTTACCGCTATGGCGATTCGTTCGTGCTCGCCAACGACAAGAATAATGGTTTCACCATTACCAACGCGAAAGAGCTTCGCTCGGCAAAGGCCCCTGAATCGGCCGCCACGTTCCACAGCGGTGGTAACGGTCACATCACGCTCGCCATGATCAACCACCAGGTTGCTTACGCCACTTGGATCGCGCCTGCGGGCGACGATTGTGGTCGCGTCGATGTCATCGGTCTTGGCCGAAACTTAGGCAAACACTATTCGATCAAGTGTCCGACGGGGCTGCTGCACGGTGCGACAGAGAACTCCGGCAAAGTTTTCTTCGCACCGGCCGACGGAGTTTGTTGGATTA
>JBBSJZ010000112.1:0-13450 GCA_038256795.1 Pirellulales bacterium
CTGAACCCGAAGGTTCGATCGAAGTACTCGTGCCGCCGCCACGCCACGTCTGGCCGCGACTCCCGCCCCATCATCCCTACCATTTGCCGCCCGGCTTCTGGTGGCCTGACAACATGCCGCCCGGACACCCTGGCACTCCCGACCCCGAAGACATTGATCCAGGTGGATCCGAAAGTTCCTCCGGTGACATCTGGGTTTGATATGAGCGAAAGCAACAAGGGGATCCTGTACGTTGCGATCGGCGAACGGATGCGACAACCGCTCGTCCGATCCATCGCATCGGTTCGCAAACACCTCGACCTGCCGATCACGCTGGTAACTGACTTGGCCGACGCCCCTGAAGTCGATCGAGTCGTCGCGGTCGAGTGGCCCGGCCAGCCAGCCTACGCAGTGAAACCTGCTTTCATTCCACGATTGCCTTACGGTCGAACGCTCTATCTCGACACTGACACAGTCATCCTGCACAGCGACGCAGCGAATCCACTTGATTTACTCACGGATCGTTACGGCTATCACGCCGCCGCTGTCCACGGACTATCTCGCCGAATGCACAAAGTTGCTCCCGATCTGATGTGCGTTCCATCATTCAACTCCGGCGTACTGTTCCTGCGTCGTTCGCCGATCATCCAGCGAGCGATGAGACAATGGCGAAATCTCTACAAGGGAGGCGAAGACGAAGTCGCACTGACAAAGGCATTGCTCGAAACAAAGACGCCAACCTACTGTTTGCCGTGCGAGTGGAACTATCGCGGATTCGGACTGAATCACTGGCGAGCGATCCGCATCGTTCACCACCATTCGTTTCACGAACCGACCGACAAATGGTTTGACGGACTCAATGGTGAGTGACATGCGGTAGCATTCTCAATTTGGAGACATACAGTTAAAACACTTGCTAGGAAACTCAACTATTCAGTTCCAGTAAGGAAAACTGTCATGGCCAAGAAGAAAGCGACCAAGAAGTCGACTGCAACCAAAAAGTCATCCACACTTGGTGACATCTACAATCAAGTCGCCGCTCGCGCCGACACGCAAGGCGTCAAGATCAACGTCGCTGAGACGAAACGCGTTCTCGCATGTTTCTTTGACGTGCTCGAAGACTACAAGCCCGCCGAAGCATTCGACTTCGTTGCCAAAGGTCTGAAACGAGCTGGCACGCGGCGTCGCTAGAATGACGGCCAAGCAGGTACTTTCGGCACTTCGTGAGGTGGCTCGCGAAGACAAGGCAGCGTTCTTGCCTGGGTTCTTTCAGGCTGTGCCTGGTGGGTACGGCGAAGGCGATCGGTTTCTCGGTTGCGTGGTTCCCGATCAGCGGAAAGTGGTTCGGCAGTTTCGTGATTTGTCGCCGGACGAACTGGTGAAGCTGTTCGCCTCTCCTTGGCATGAGTGTCGGTTGACGGGAATGTTGATTCTGGTCGATCAGTTTGAACAAGCCGCGAGACCGAAAAATCCTCATCGTGAGCTTGAATGCCGCGAGATTGTGGAGTTCTATTTGGCGAATCTCGACGCGGTGAACAATTGGGACATTGTTGATACGACAGCCCCGAAAGTTCTCGGGGCTTGGCTGGTCGAGAATTTCGACGAGCGAAGCGTTCTCAATCGGCTGGCAGGCAGCGATGTGCTGTGGGAGCGGCGTGTGGCGGTGTTGGCTACTTTCTCGCTTATCAAGAATGATGAATTCGAGGAGATCATCGAACTTGCCGAGCGTCTGATGAGTGACGGGCATGACCTGATGAACAAGGCGATCGGATGGATGCTCAGGGAGATGGGTAAACGCGATCAGTCGCGGCTGGAAAAGTTCTTGAAGAAGCATGCGAAGGTGATGCCGCGAACGATGCTGCGTCATTCGATTGAAAAGTTGTCGAGGGAAGACCGAACGAAATGGATGAATCAGTGAGCCGGCAACTTGTTGAGCAAACCGAAGCGATCGTGCGAGAACGCATGGACGCCCTGGCAAAAAAGCACGGGGCGGCAGGTCACGGCATGGATCACGTGTTGCGGGTGCTGGCGTCGGCTCGGGCCATTCAGGCGGAGGCTGGCGGTGACTTGGCAATCGTGGAACTGGCAGCTCTGTTGCATGACGTTGGCGATGCCAAGTTCCATGACGGCGTGGAACGCAGTGCCGAGTTTGCTCGCGAGATACTCGGCGATCTCGGTGCGGGCAGTAACTTGATCGAGCATGTCGCTCATATTGTCGACAACATTTCGTTTCGCAAAACGGAGACGGCTGAGGCGTTGTCGATTGAAGGTCAAGTTGTTCAAGATGCCGATCGGCTAGACGCTTTGGGAGCGATCGGGATCGTGCGAACCATCGAGTACGGTGCCGCGTTTGGTCAGCCGTTCTACTCATCCAATGGCGATGCGAAAACTGGCGTGGGGCATTTTCACGATAAGCTGTTCAAACTGAAGTCGCTGATGAACACCGATGCCGGCCGGCGGATGGCAGAAGACCGAGAAAGGTTCATGCAGACGTTTTTGGACCAGTACTTGAAAGAGGAGAATGCCGCGACGAAAGCCCATTGACGACGTCCGATACTACCCAGTTGATCATTCTATTTTCCAGGGAGAGCCGAGCGATGTTTGGGTCGGGTAGCAGTCGAGAAAAGTTGCAAGAGAAGTACAACAAGTTGATGCAGGAATCGTTTGATTTGTCGACGGTGAATCGCAAGAAGAGTGATTTCAAACGGGCCGAGGCTGAAGAAATCGGCAGGCAATTGGACGAGTTGGAAAAGAAGGATTCTTGACCATCACTTACGCACGCTCTCGTTTATGGCTGGGCATTTCGGGTGTTGGGGCTTTGGTCGTCATCAGCACAATGATGTTGGTGACAGGTTGGCCGCTTCGCCTGTTGCCCGACGGGCGATCATGGACCGTCTCGGATTTCGCTGGACTGCTGGCAGTGATCGCGTGCCTAGTTTTGGTGATGGCTCCGCTGGACCTGCTGGGCGGTTACTTGCTGCCCAACCGAAGTAGGCCGGGGACGGTTGGGAAAGCCGCGTTCTTAACAGCATGGGTTCGTGGCGTCCTGATTCAGAGCGTTTTGTTCTTATCGGCCAGTCTTGTGATTCTTGCTGCAGGTCGTTTGTTCGGGTCGATAGGCGCAAGTTTCGTTGTGCTTGCGATCGGTCTCTTCCACGTCGCGTTTCAGTTGCCAATCGCGCGGTGGGTAGCAAAATTGAAGATCGCTGAAGGCGGCGCAACTTTGGATGCGGCATTGCAGCAGACTTCCGCATGGGGGTACAGGCCTCAACGCGTCGTCATTCTTGAGCATGAAGACACGGGTTTTACTGGTGGCGTCGTAGGTTTGCCGGGAATGGAATCCATCGTGATTCCGGAGTCATCGGTCAATCGGCTGCCGCCTGACCAGTTGGCCGCCACCATCGCCAGACGGATGGAAGCGATACGCAGTGGCAGCCGCCTGCGAGGTGTCGCAGTTGCGTTTGCCTGGGTGACCGTTGGTTTCGTTTTGTCGGCGTCCTTGCCGGGTGCAGGCGTGACCAGCGTGGGTGAACTGGTGATGACTTACCTCGGATTCACGCTTTGGACATTTCTGGGTCTGCTGACGTTGCCGACGCTCAGCCGCCAAGCCTCTTACGCGATCGACTCGGCGGTCGTGGCACATGGTGTGTCAAAAGAAGTTCTTTCCGACGCAATCGGGTCGCTTGATAAATTTCAAGACGATGAGCCAGAACGCCCTGCGTTGATTGAAACCATTTTCCATCCGGTGCCGAGTGTTGGCAATCGCCAGACCGAGATGCCTGCCGGCTCGCCGATTGCCTGGCATGCTGCTCGAATGACGTTGTTCGTTTCTTGGGCATGCTCAGGGATGTTGGTCCGAGCAGTTCACTGCAACGCCGGTCGGCCAGAACTTTGGGTGATGTTGCCGACGGACTGAAATCGCCAATACAACCGTGACACTATTGGTTCGGCGGCGCGTTTAGTGTCGCTTCTTACTTTTCCAGGTTCCGCCGTAATGATAGTGCGGGTTGCCTGGCTTGACCTTTTCCAAACACGGTGGGCAGACGAAGATCCAGTCGCCGTCTTGTTCGACTCGGACGCGGTAGAGCACGTCGTTGGTTTCGTTGCAGCGTGAGCAGAGTTTCGTTCGGACTCGTTTGATCTTCGCCATCGCATCAGCCACGCTGCGATTTGGCACGGAAGCGGCGAGTTTGGTCGCCGACATCAGTCTCGGCGAACTTGGCTTCGTGCTTGGTCGTTCGCCCTTGAGTTCGCTTCCGCCACATCTTGAATGAGTTCGTCGTCATCTCGCTTCGCATCAGCTTGATGACGTCGCCCGGCGACAGGCCGAACTGGTCGCGGATCGCATCGAAGGACGTGCGATCCTCCCACGCCATCATGATGATGCGGTCGATCTGGCCACGCGTGAGTTCGTTGTCGTCGTTCATTTCAATTTACCTCGCCAGCGGAGGCTTTCAGTGTTCCATCGGGCCAGCGTTTTAGTGTCGCCGGCAAGGAGTTTCTCGGCCATCGCGATCACCTCGGTGAGCTGGGTTTCGTTCAATTGTTTGTAAGCAGTGAGACGGCGGTCGAGGTGGTCGTACCAGCAGCCTTGAAAGAGTTGATCGAGAAGAATCCGCATAAAACAGTGGTCTTCGGTCACGATCCAGCCACCCAGCCTCGCTTTGGCTGGCAACTCAGTGCGTGTTAGTTCGAGGTAGCGATCCTGCAATTCATAGCGGTGCGGCAATCCGATTTCGTATTCTGTCATATACAATGATTCCGCGGAGTCAAACGCGCACGGTGGACGACCTTCTATCCTGTTAGAATGCCGCACCCACCTCCCCAAAAACAACGCCCAAATGAGCACTGAAACGCATAACGATTGGCAGGTGGAGGTGTTTTACGACGGTGAGTGCCCGCTCTGCGTCCGCGAGATCAAGATGCTGCGGCGGCTTGATCGTCGGGATCGAATCCGGTTCACGGACATCGCAGCGACTGGGTTTGATCCTGCGGAGTACGGCAAAACGATGCAAGAATTCATGGACGAGATTCAAGGACGGTTGCCGTCGGGTGATTGGATCATCGGTGTGGAAGTCTTTCGGCAACTATACGCCGCGGTTGGTTTCGGCTGGCTCGTCTGGCCGACTCGGTGGCCCGGAATCTCGCATGCGATGGACTTTGGGTACCGAGTCTTTGCCAAGAACCGACTGCGGCTGACGGGCCGATGTTCCACAACGACTTGCGAGGTGAATTGAAGATGTTACGAATGTTCTTGGTGGTGGCGTGTTTGGCACTTTTCCAATCCGTGGGGATGGCTCAAACCGTGCAAAGTTTGTTTGCGTTTTCTGACTCTGGCGATGCCTCGGAGTGGCAGATTGTCAACGACGGCGTGATGGGCGGACGTTCATCGAGCCAAGCAAATATCGTCAAAACCGATGGCGATGAAGGCGTATTGAAATTCACCGGAAACCTATCATTGGAGAACAATGGCGGATTCGCTTCGGTGCGATCGCGGCCATCTGGCTCGCTCGGATTGGATGCGGGTGAAACGATCGTGTTGCGAGTCAAGGGTGACGGACGGCGATACACGTTCAATTTGTACACGCCCGATCGACGCACCGCGTTTTCGTACCAGATGGATTTCGACACCAAGGCCGACGAGTGGACTGATGTGCGTTTGCCGGTCGACAAGTTCGTCGCTCATTCGTTCGGACGCAAAATGTCAAACATGCGATTAACTCCGAATCAAGTTCAGTCGGTCGGCATTTTGTTGGGCGATAAGAAACCGGGGCCATTTCAGATTCTGATTGATTCAATCACGGTCGAGTAGTTTCGTTGTTGTCGAGTGGTGCATTTTCGCGTCGCCGAAAGCACTCATGTGGACCGCAACGATCGCACCGCGATCTTGGTTCGTGGCGTTGTGAGTATTTGCTGTGTCTTGTTTCATGATTGGCGAGCCAGCAAAACGAGGATACAACTGCCGTCGTCGATGACGTTGATGCCGGCTTCGCGAGCAGACTGGCTAGCTTCGTCGTGTTCGGCCCCGGGTTGCATCCAGATGTGTTTCACTCCGGCACGAACCGCTTCGGCGATAACTTGGCGTGTGACTTCGGGTGGCGTGATGATCGAGAGGGCTTCGGGAATGACGGGTAGGTCGGCGATTTTTGGGAACGCCTTATGGCCTTCGATTTCTTTGGTGACCGGGTTGAGCGGATAGGTCTCGCGGCCGGCTGCGAGCAGGGCCTTAAAAACCTTGTAACCGTACTTGTGTGTGCGAGCCGATGCACCGGCGACGGCGTAAGTTTTCGCGGCGAGATAATCTTCGATTGAATTCATTGTGGTGAGTGTTCTTTGAGTTTCTTTGCGTTTGGTGAAATAGAATCGCGGTCTTGCGCATCTCTATTTTGGTGAAAGCGAGATTTTAGGCGAACCATCGTGACGCGAAAGCGTCTATCTCTCCGAACACACAAGTCACATTCAACAGACGAGCGAGTAAAGAGCTTTCTGATGTTATCAAAAATCCAATCCAGTCGACTCGAACAGATACACGAAGGCACATTCTTCGGCGGGCAACCGTTGAATTTGAATGATGCCCCGGCGTATCCGCGTCTGATGTGACACTCGCTGCTCTCGCGAATGCTTTCTCCATGAAGGCTCGGTGTCACCGCAGACACCGAGCCTTTTTTCGTGCCCGCATGGAACGGGCGACAACAAAAAAAAACCCAACATGGGCTGGTAGCTGAGACGGTCTAGCGGCGGTCTGAAGAACCGCAGACGAGGATTCGAGCGCCTCCCGGCCCACTGACAAGGAAGATATGCGCCGACGGAATCGTCCGCGGCGTTGGACGCAACACAACATCGGATACAGGTGCAGATGGAAGCACGCCTGCTTTGGGAGCAGGAGGGTCTCGGTTCGACTCCGAGGTGTCCGACTTTTTGAAACGACAACGGTAGTCGAGGGCTGGTCGCCCAAATCCGCCTGATACGCGGGTCGCGCTGAGTTCGATCCTCGGGGCTACCACTTGAAGTAGGTAACAGGTTTTAGGTTACAGGAAACAGGAAAAAGAATCATGCACGCACTTTTGAAACGCATAGCCGCGATTGAACATCGGGGCTGTGGTGTAACTGGCAGCATGACGGACTTTTAATCCGTTCGGTGAGGGTTCAACTCCCTTCGGCCCCATTGGCTACGCATCGGCGTGTAGCTCAGGGGTGAGAGCGGCGTCCTTATAAGGCGACGGTCGCGGGTTCAATTCCCGCCACGCCGACTGAAACAGAACAACGACGACAACACATGGGATTGTGGCAGACAAGGTAATGCATCGGACTCTTAATCCGAGCGATGTGAGTTCGATTCTCACCGATCCCACTGAAGCGATTTGAAACACAAGCACTGATGGTCTAACGGCAAGACTCCTCCGTCGTAACGAGGTAATGCGGGTTCAATTCCGGCTCGGTGCTCTTGATGCCTTGCGCATCTTTGATCTTTGACAATTTGGTAGTGATGCATTTTTTGCGCCCATGATGTAGCGGTAGCCTGCTGCCTTGCCATGGCGGAAGTGTGGGTTCGACTCCCACTGGGCGCTTTGCAGAATCCGGTGTGGCCCAATGGTAAGGCGGCTCCCTGTTAAGGAGACGAGTGATGGTTCGAGTCCATCCGCCGGAGCTTCGCGAAGTTTGAAGAGTGAAGCGAGAAGTGTGAGATAGCTCGCTTCGTTTCACATTTCGCTCTTCAAACTTCCGCATTCAAGTGTCCTTGGCCGAGCGGCAAAGGTTCCGGACTTCCAATCCGGCTAGGTGGGTTCGACTCCCGCAGGACACTCTTTCGATTCGTGCAAATCCTCTCCGGTGCGTAGTCGCGACGCGAGCCTTTGAAGCTCGCAGATCGGGTTCAATTCCCGGACGGAGTGCTTTTGATTATCGAATTTTGAACGGATACACACCGAGGCGGCAACTGCTGGTCGTTGCACCTGACTCTGAATCAGGCACACACAGGTTCGATTCCTGTCCTCGGCGCTGTGGCTAGATCTGGTGTTGGTTTCCAGAGACTCACTGTGAATGAGTTTGTCGCCGGTTCAATTCCGGCTAGTCACCCTGGTGAATATTTTCGGTGGCAGTTTCCTCTGGGAAGGGAGCTTGATTGTCTATCAAGTCGCTGCGGGTTCGACTCCCGTTGCCATCGCTTTTACAAACGCCGCATTCGACTACTGGCTAGGTCGGCTGCTTCTCAGGCAGCAGGAAGGAGATCGAAACTCCTATGCGGTACTCGCTTCGATCGAAGCAACAAAACGGCGTGGTAGATTCTGATGGCAGAATCGTCTGGTTTTCATCCAGGAGTCCGCGGGTTCGATTCCCGCTCACGTCACTGCGTTTGATAACGCAACTACGGAAGTCACCCGGCCGGATGAGGACACTGTCTTGAAAACAGCTGCGGGTAAGACCGTTGTGGGTTCGAGTCCCACGGCTTCCGCTTGATTGACGATTCATGGGAGCGTTTCCACACGGGAGGTTGTAACCCTTCTGCCTTTAATTGTGTGGTAGCCGGCGAGAGGTGCGATTCCTTGCGTTCCCACTTGTTTTGAGAAGTTCAACACACGTCTCTGGTGTAACGGTAGCACTGCTGATTCCAAACCAGTTAGTCAGGGTTCAAATCCTTGGGGACGTGCTTTCTCGGTCCTGTGGTCCAACGGCGACGACACCTGTTTTACACGCAGGAAACGATGGTTCGATTCCATCCGGGACTACTGCGACCTTCGCAAACGATGATTTTTCTTACTACTTAACCGGGAGACGACGATGACCAGAAACGTGAAGTACACGCAATGTGCGATGAGACGCATCGTCGCTGGTGCAAGCGTCGTCACGACTTCTTACATCCCGACGCAGTTCGCGAAAGTCGGCCGAGTATTGAAGCTGAAAGAAGGCGATGACCGCTGGGTCGATGGCTGGGTTGTTGAAACGGTCGGCGACGTGATCGTCGAAGGCGACAGTGTTCCGGACTACCGCAAGGCGATCCGAAACCACCGCAAGTCAACCGGCGATAGCACGCCGAGGTTGAACGCGTAACACGTTGGCAGCCAAGGGAAGGACGCGGTCGGTCGCGTCCTTCCCAGCGGCACCAACACACGACGCCTAGATACGCCAACCGGCCGAGCGGCTCGACTTAAACCCGAGTGTTTGCAGGTTCGACTCCTGCTCTGGGCACTTTTCAAATTCAACGAATGAACAACATGGGGCGCTCGTCCAACGGGAAGACGTCTGTTTTGCACGCAGAAAATCGGGGTTCGATTCCCCGGTGCTCCACTTTTCAAGAAACGCTGAGGTAGGCCAACGGCGAGCCGCTTGTCTTAGGAACAAGTGCTTGCGGGTTCGACTCCCGCCCTCAGTACTGATTCAAACGCTGTGGTACGCAAACCGGCAAAGCGGCGAATTTCAAACGTTCGTGTTTGAGGGTTCGACTCCCTCCCGCAATACTTCGATTCAAACAGCCAAGTGGTGGAACCGGTAGACACGCGACACTCAGAATGTCGTGCCCACATGCGGCGTGCGAGTTCAACTCTCGCCTTGGCTACTTTCTAACACGGAACAACGATGCGGGTGAGCCAGGCTCATCCGGGCCTCATAAGCCTGGACCGTCGGGTGCGACCCCCGAACCCGCTACTTCATTACGAAAACAACGCGGATGGGCCAGAGCTCAGCCAGGTTTCATATGCCAGGACTGCCGGGTGCGACCCCCGGATCCGCTACTTCAAGTTTTGAAAACCGGTCGAGTACGCAAACAGGCAAAGCGGCAAGCATGAGAGGCTTGTGATTTTGCAGGTTTGACTCCTGTTTCGACTACTACAACGCAAACATGATCGCGTGGTCCAGCGGCTAAGACGCCTGCGTGACAAGCAGGAGACCGATGGTTCGATTCCATCCGTGATCACTGACACAAGGTCTGTAAGTGTTGCGGCAGCACGCGTCTGTGGTATGGACGAAGACCGGGTTCAATTCCCGGACGGACCTCTGAGTGATTTTTGAAACAAATGGGCTGGCATGTTCCAAGGAGGCGACTGACTTTTGCAAAGTCGGTGGAAGGGTTCGATTCCCTTCTGGTCCACTGAGATAGTTTACGGAAGGCAGCCGGATACGGTTTGCCGGGCCGCACTGCTAACGCGTGCCACCTTCGGGTGATGAGGGTTCGACTCCCTCGCCTTCCGCTTGTTCGCAAAATGGCTCGATGGTGAAAGGGACATCATCTCTGGCTTCTAACCAGAAGTTCCGGGTTCGATTCCTGGTCGGGCTACTGATGCGACAACCAAGCCGACGTGGCTCGACATAGAAAGGCGCTGCTCTTGTAAAGCAGATCATGCTGGTGCGAAACCAGTCGTCGGCTCTTGTGACTTAATGACTAACAATATGACTCGTGGGTGTGCTGGATAGCATGACAGTCTTCGAAACTGTCGGACCAGGTTCGATTCCTGGACGGGTTACTCGGCTCCTTGATGAGCCACCCATGTTCTCGGAGTGTGCCGGAATAGCACGCGACTTTGCGAAGGTCGTAGACCAGGTTCGATTCCTGGCGAGAGCACTGACTGATCGACGGCAGACTCGGATTACATCTTGAAAATGTGAACCATCTGAGTTGTCCCTTCGTCGGTCCGTCTTTGAACGATTCAGCACTTTCACACTCAAACCGGAGCAGACCCATGCGATACGACATCCAACACCGCAGCGACCACGATCAAGACTTCTGCTTTCGAGCCGATGAGTAAACGTCGTAAAGGCTACCCGTCGGAAACGAAAGTCAAACGCGGAGTCCGAATCATCCAAGGCAAGCAACTTGAGGAAAAGCTCGGTCGCAACGACCTGTGCCCATGTGGCAGCGGTCAGCGGTTCAAGCGTTGCTGTCTACGATCGGGGCGTCTGTGATGGTGTCAATCGCGACGACTACTTTTAGGGACGACGATTGAAAAGAACACGCTCGCGGCAACCCCGCGAGCAACAAAACGCTGGAGCCAGATGGCTAGGCGGCCGGCTGCAACCCGGTTTAAGTGGGTTCGACTCCCACCAGCGTTTCTTGATCGACCAACTGACGAATCGGACTACATCTTTGCTAAAGGCCCGTCTGATTCATAAACTTCGCTGGTCGATCACAACACAAAGTCCAACTGCCTGTTGGGAATACATCGTAACTATGACGACCCTAAGGTATCGAGCGTCCGGGCGACCGGAAGCAAACGTGAGCGTCGGCGAATCTCCTTGAGAATCGTCGTCGTGTGCCCACTGTTGATGGCATTGCTGTCGATAAGAGCGGTTTTCTCGACAAACAACTTCGTTGGACTTTTACAAAACATGGCGACTGCCGGCTCGGAATCCATCCACCAATGATTGCGTCCAGTGAGTCTGGGGATCGTGGCAACACGATCGGTAGGTTCGATTCCTACACGTTAGTGATCTGAGACATTACTTCGTCGCCATTTACAAAACACGACTGACTGCCGATTTGGAGTACATGGGCTTCTGTGGCCTACAAGCCTTGCGGGTTCGAGTCCCGCCTGCGATCGCGAGATCGTAGTGGTGGAATTGGAAGACACGCAGGGTAGATTCTCTGGTCAAAACTTCGTCAGTCGTTTTTGATCCAGCTAACAACAACACACGGCGACTGCCGGAACTGCATTCATCTGGGGCGCGTCATGCGCTCTCGAGGCTCACAATCTCGAATCGCTTCGCAGGAAGCGATGGAAAAGCGGTTCCAACCAATTCGTCGCCACCAATACACGATTGACTGCCTGATCGGACTACATCATGCGAGTGGCGTGGGTTCGAGTCCCACCGAAGTGAACCTTGTGTTCGCTTCGTAGCTCAGTTGGTAGAGCATCGAATCTGTCTGGTTAACAAACTTCGTCGATCGCGTTTTCAAACAACAACAATCCAAGGCGACTGCCGGTTCGGAGTACATAGGTAGAGCGCGTCGTGAGAGCGACGAGGTCGCGGGTTCAAGCCCCGCCTGTCAGACGCAAGTTCGTCAGTAGCTCAGGAAAAAACCTCTGACCACAAACTTCGTCGCCACCAATCCACGACTGACTGCCGTTTCGGAATACATTTTAATTCGCGGGTTACGGGTTCGATTCCCGTCGGCATTGCCCAGCGATGCCGTAGCTCAACTGGATAGAGCATCGAAAAATTTCTGATTCATAAACTTCGTCAGCCGTTTTCCTCAATCGTATCGAGAGATCGAGCCATGCGTGTCCTACATCCCTGTTTCGCAATCACGACCGGCCGCGAGTAAACCTCGCGCTGTCCAACAGAGATCACACATGCACAACTCATTCTTTCACCGATTGCGGAACCATGAAAACCTCAGCCGAAACGCGATCCAAGACTGCGACGACCGTCGCGGCCAGGATCGCTGGCGAAGACATCGCCAAAGGTGACTTCGTCACCATCCTCAGCGAGATCATCGAACTCCCTTCATTCCTATGGAGCTGCTCAGGACTCTCGCTACCAACCGACGAACCCGTTCGGAGTCGCTACCTGCCACGTGCAGCCGGCGAACCGCACAAAGTCGTCGCAGTTTGCTTGCCGTTCGTTTACGCCAGGCGGCCGAAAGGCAAGCTGATGGCGTTTGACACGCGGCAACACCAACTCGTCCGGCTTGACCGGACCAACGGCCGCTCGCTTTGGAAACAAATGCGAAAGGCTGCGAAGAAGAAAGCGAAATAGAAAGCGCACACGATCGACTGCCGATTCAGAGTACATGCTTCAGGAGCCGGATGTCGTGGGTTCGACTCCCACCGACGCAATCGAGAGATCATCGCGTCGTAGATCAGTGGTAGATCGCCGTAAAACCCTCTGGTCACAACTTCGTCGATCGCGTTTTGCATCACTACTTTATTACACAACCCTAACAACACATCGAAACACACTCGGCTGCCGGCTCGGAGTACATGGCTAAAGACCGCAAGGTCCAACGGGTTCGAGTCCCGTCCCGCTAGCTTTCTCGAAAGCACGCGGGATCTCTGACCACCACTTCGCCGAGTGCTTTTTCGATTCAACAAAAGAAAACCATTGCGTGTTGAAACGGTCCCATTTTGTTCGGGACGTTTCGCTCGCGGTGGCGGTATGCAAAGCACACGATCCGACTGCCGGAGTGGAGTCCATAGGTTCGATTCCTGTCGTCCCGACTCCAACCGCGCCGAGGCGTAACTCGCCGCGGCCCCACAACGGGGCGAAGCTCATTTGGGAGCAACCTCTGCACCAAACTTCGTCAGATCGCTTTTTAGTAAGGAGGTCAACATGGCCAACAAGTCTCTATTCCAAAGCATCACTAGCGTTCTGCCACGCGCGACCGTTGTCAACGAAGCCGGCGGCCCAGCGTACAAGTACGCACCGAAGCACGCGCTCGCACAAATGGCGGCTACCGGCACGCTCGGTAACGTCTACTACGCGAACGCGCAAACGCAGTTGGACGAAATGCGAAAGCTGATCGACCTGGTCGACGACA
>JBBSJZ010000113.1:0-13402 GCA_038256795.1 Pirellulales bacterium
GGAATGTGAGGACCATGTGGACGCATGGATTAACGAATGCTAAGCGGAAGCGGCGTGGACAATCGGGTCCGTTTCACGACGTCCCGCGACGGCAGTCTTGTGTTCTGCTCTGCGGCGGTCGCCACTCGTCTTGAAGTAAACTTCCTCGAGCGAGGTGCGTCCGGTGAGCGCTTGTTCGAGTCCGGCTCGCGACAGCTCCACCATCCCGGCTTGATTGGCCAACTCTTGCAATCGCGAATTGGGTACTCCGGCTTCGATGGCTGCCGTGATCTCAGGTGTGATCGGCATGATTTCAAAGACGGGAATTCGGCCTGCGAAACCCGTTCCCAGGCACTTCTTGCAACCGACGCCACGATAGAACTGGGACGATCGCGGAATCGTCCCCTCCGGATCGAGGACGTCGAGTAAGTTTTCATTCGGGGGCGTGGGGCGTTTGCAATTCTCGCAAACGCATCGCAGCAATCGTTGTGCGATGCTGCCCAGCAGCGAACCACCGATCTTGAAGCGGTCGACGCCGAGATCGCTCAGTCGTTGGATCGCGCCGACGGCATCATTTGTGTGCAGGGTGCTGATCAACAAGTGACCGGTGAGCGCGGCTTGCACGGCGGTCGACGCAGTTTCGCTATCGCGTATTTCTCCGACCATGATCACGTCGGGGTCTTGCCGCATGATGTACTTCAAGGCGTTGGCGAAACCCATTCCATAGTCATTGTCACTTTGGACTTGGTTGATTCCCGACAACCGATACTCGACCGGGTCTTCCACGGTGACGATATTTCGATCGACTCGATTGAGGTGCTGCAGTACGGCGTAGAGCGTGGTGCTCTTGCCGCTACCGGTCGGCCCGGTGACCACGAACATGCCGTGCGGCTTGTCGATCATCGCGCGCAGCACGGTGTTGTCGCGTTGGGTCATGCCGAGTTTATCGAGCTCGAAGGTGCGAGCGCCCTCATCGAGTAGTCGCAGCACGAGTTTCTGACCATCGACGGTCGGAATACCGCTGACCCGAAAGCCGACTCGTTTGCCGTTCTCGAACACGGCGAGGTGTCCGTCTTGGGGGCGACGATTCTCCGTCGTGTCCATATCGGCCATGACCTTGATGCGGCTGATGACGGATTGTTCGATGTGGTTCGGGATCGTCATGATTTGTTGCAATTCACCGTCGACGCGATAGCGAACTCGCATCTCGGGCTTGTGCGGCTCCAGATGGACGTCGCTGGCGCCGGCGGTGGCGGCCCCGGATAGGATGGCTTGGACGAGGCGAACCACCGGAGCGTCTTCCTGCTCTTTGATGAGCAAGGAAGATGCGGTCGTGTCGTCGCCCGATTCGCGGAGCTTCTTGAGCTCTGAGATTTTCATGTCAACGATCGTTTGGCGAGCGACGCTGCGATCGTCATACACACGGCTGATCAGCGCATGAATATCCTCGGCGAGAGCGACGGCTGGCTGGATTTGATAGCCCGTCATCAATTCGGCTTCGGCGATCGTTTCGATATCGTCCGGTGCCACCATCGCTAGCGTCATCAAATGGCCGGAGATGGCGATCGCGCAGGCTTCATTGTCGCGGGCAAAGTCGAGCGGAATCAGGCGTGCAATTTGAGGGTCGACCGAGGTCGGGTCGATATCGACATAGGGCACGCCAAATTGCTCGGCCAGTGCATGGCCGAGTTGCTGGGTCGTGAGCAGTTGTTGATCAACGAGCCAATCGCCCAGCATCATCTCGCGAGGCTTGCTCGCGAACGCAGCTTCCATTTGCTCCGCGGTGAGCGCGGCCTGCTCGATCAGAATATCGCCTAGTCGTCGCATGGGAGGGGACTTCTCGTGTTTACGAAAGTTGAAGGGACCAGCGTTTTCCAGCGATTTCTGGAGTTTGCAGCAATGTTTGTATTTTGTTTTCCAAGACCGTCGGATCGAACGGCGTGATCAAGTAATCTTGGGCGCCGGCGTGGAATGCTCGTTCGACGGTCTCAAGACTCGGATCCAACGAGAAGACGAGTGCCGGCAAGTCATCGGCCCTGTGCTCGCTGCGCAGCCGAGCCAACCATTCGAGCCCGTCTCCATCGATAAGCTTGGTGTTGACGATGACGATGCGCGGCCGTTCCTGTTGAATCTTGACGAGTGCCTCGGCGCCGCTGCGAGCACATTCGATCTTGTAGCCGAGCAACTCCAATCGATACGACGCCAGCTCGGCGAGGACCGATTCGGATTCGACGAGCAACAGTCGATCGGTGGTGGGTTTGGCCATGTGTGAGTCCAATGAATGGATTGCGGGGATCATCGAACTGTAGGTCACGCTTTCGCGAAGTTGCGTTGAGTCAACCGAGGAACGATCTAGATTTATCGGCCATGGCAACCCCATGACAACGCCATGACAACCCGATCATCCTCACAACCGTCACAACCGCTGCGGCGTCTTGGCCAGGCGATGAAAAGAGGCTTGGCGGCCGGCTTCGTTTCGGCGTCAGGAACGTTTTCGACACAGAGTTCAATGGCACAAATCCCCTCGCTCGCGGATGCTCGTGACAAGCTTCCGCACGAAGCATGCCCCCCTTCTCCTCTGATCGTGTCGATTTTAATGCTCGTATCCATCTTTGCCTGTGTCGGCTTGGTCATCGCCTATCTCATCGGCCGCCAACATCCGAGCTCTCGTTCGTTGGGAATTGTCCCACAACGCGTCCAGCAAGCACTCAACACGCTGACCGAAGGTCTGCTGGTGATCGACGAAGAGGAGCGGATCGTCGTTGCCAATGAAGCATTCACGACGACGACGGGGTTGACCCAGGAGCAATTGATTGGAGAACGGATGAGTCGACTGCCTTGGGTGGGCTGTGTATCGCTCAAGGATTCGAGTCCCTGGGAACTCGCGCTCCGCGAGGGCACAGCGATGACGAACCAATTGATGTTGTTTGAACGTGCCGGGGGTGAGCGACGCTACTTGCTCATCAATTGCAGCCCCATCGTGGAATTGAATCGCGAGGCCCACGGGGTTCTCGCCACGTTCCGGGATGTCACTGACGTTGAGCTCAAGCGTGTGGAGATGGAGCGATCTTTGGCCATGATGCGGACGTATCGCGATCAGCTCAGTCATCAAAATTGCGAACTCCAACGACTGGCATCGCACGATCCACTCACCGGGTGCATGAATCGACGCGCCTTTTTTTGCGAGGTTCAACCCATCCTCGGCGAGGCTCAGCTCGAGAACGCGGATGTCGCTTGTTTGATGATTGATAGCGACCACTTCAAGCAAATCAACGATACTCATGGTCATGGTGTTGGTGATGAAGTGCTTCGCCGCATCGCTGCGGTGCTGCGAGACACCATCGCCACTGCGGGGCCGGTTTGTCGTTACGGTGGTGAAGAATTTTGCGTGATCCTGCCTGGCAAGAATCTCGAATCCGCTCGCGTCATTGCCGAGCAATTGAGAGTCGCGATCGAGTCACTACGTTTCGAAGAGCCTTCGCAATTGCGATTGACGGTGAGCATCGGTGTATCCCAGCGATGCGACGAGGCTGAGAATGGAGTGGCGATGATCCACCGCGCCGATCAGTGCCTTTACGCGGCAAAGCAGCGTGGGCGAAATCAGGTGGTGCTTGACGACGCATCGGTTGCCAGCGAGGCGATCCCGTCCGCAGAGTCTCAAGTCACGGCATCGAGTAAAACGGGTCGCGATTTTGATGGCGAGCGGATGATCCCGTTCGAGGCCGTAACGGCTCTCGTCAGCGCCCTCGCTTATCGAGATCGCGGAACTGCGGAGCACTCGCGCCGCGTTGCCGACCTCTGCGTGCTCGTGGCGACGAATGTACTCGACTATCGATCGACTTATGTGCTTGAAACCGCCGCGATGCTTCACGATATCGGCAAGATCGGTGTGCCCGACCAAATTCTCTTCAAGCCAGGACCGTTGTCACGCGACGAGTGGAAATTGATTCGCCAGTACGACCGGGTCGGCACGGGCATCATAGCTGGGACATTCAATTGCGACGAACTCAACGAAGTGGTGAAGTGCTTACACACACCGTTCGGCTACCGCGCCAGTGGTGCGACGCAGGCATGCGGTCCGAGTTTGCCTCTCGCCGCGAGATTGCTCGCGATCGCCGACAGTTACGATTCCATGCGAACCGACCGCAGCTATCGGAAAGGACGAAGTCACGATGATTGCATCACGGAACTGCGTCGCTACGCCGGAATCCAGTTCGATCCTGAGCTCGTGGAGCACTTTGCCAAAGTGGTGTCCCAGCATCATGAACCCAAGTGCGTGACCAGCGGTGCTATTCCAGCTCAAACGGCAATGCAAATCGGCATGCAAATCGAACGACTCGCCCGGGCGATCGACGCCAAAGATACCGTGGGTCTACGCATCCTTTCGGACCAACTCGCGACGATGGCTCGAGAGAATCGTATTGATGCGATCGCCGTCGCAGCGTCAAAACTGCACGCCGCCGCGGAAGACGAAAACAGCCAGTGGATGAGGTTGCTCGACGATACTCAGGTGCTGCTGGGGCTGTGCCGGGCGACCCAGCACGTCTTCCTCGCGACGCCGACGAATCGAGTCGCTGCTGAGTCCTAGAACCAGTCGCGATTCTCGAATCCGCCACGACTCGGTTGACCACCGCCACCGGAGCGTCCCGAACCAGAGTTGCGGCGACTCCCGGCATTGCGGGCGTATCCGGAAAGCGCGCCCGCCGCGGCGTGGGCCATCGCGTTGACCAGGATTTGAGTCATCGGATGCTGCGCGACTTTGACAATGTGGTCCATGGTCGAGGGGCCCCATCGCTGGGCTCGCTTGACGCGGACCCAGACGTCGTCGAGATCGCTTGCGTCGCGGACTTGCGAGAGTTCGTCGTTCAAATCGAAGGAGCCGATGAATTGCGCTCGCTCGGAATCGAACTCAGCCAATCGAAATTGCTGGATCATTCGTCCAAGACCTTCGAGCGATGATTGCATCGCATTGAGCGTACTCCGCCGCGACCGCGCGGCGTCGTCGAGTCCATCGATCGAGGCGTCGATGCTTTGCAACCGCGCGACGATTTGGTCATCCGTGATTTCTTGCGTCGACGCGGCGTGTCGTTCCAGATCGCGGGGGTCAATCCGCTCGAGCATCGCGCGGAACACCTTGGTGGCTTCCGCATGGTAGGGACCGCGTTTGTCACTGAGCTGGGTCAATTGAGCTTGCAGCGATTGGAGCTCGGTACGAATCGCATCGACTTGCTGGAGCGCCGCATCGCGAGACTTGGTTAACTCACCGACGGTCGAGATGATTCGCGGCAATCCCATCGTCTCCGCGACGCGATCGCGACGAAGTTCGAGTTCATCGAGGACCGTCTCGAGTGCGGTGCGATCCTCCGCAATGATTTGCCGCATTTGGACCGGCGTGTCGCGGAGAAAGGTGTAACTTTGGTTGGCTTGGTTGTAGTTCACGAATTTGGCAAGTATCCGATCCATGCGCCGCGTGAATCCACGGTGCTCGTATTTTTCGCTGCCAAAACCGCGATCATGCAGATAGCGGAACAACGAGCTGTGGTCGAATTCTGGAAGTTTTCGGGCGGAGTCCTGTTCGATCTCGCGAAGGTTCGCTTCGGCACGCTCGACGGCCACTTCCGCGACGGCAGCGCGATCGGACAGTTGCGCAAACTCCGGATCCGATTGCAGCTGGGACTCGATCTGGGCGGCGACGGATTCTTGTTGTTCGATCGCGGTGTCGAGTTGCTCGTTGATTTGGATCAACGCCTGATCGGCCACGATTCGTTGGTCATCGCGGCGATGAATGTCGCTATCGACACGCCGCTCATGATCTTCCTTGCGCTGGAGCACGGCGGTCATATCACGTTGAACGTCACTCCATGTCGATTGGATGGCTTCACGGCTGAGTTCGGGAAGGTAGTGCTGGGCGAGTGAGACCAGCACATCACCACGATCAGTGCCGAGCGATTGACGCTCGGCTTGAGCCGCCGTGATTTGTCCCCGTTCAGATTCCAAACGAGTTTGTGCTGCCGCATACGCGGCGAGCAATTGGCGATGCAGGACGGGGCCGGAGATCGGCATACGTTTTAAACCTTCGATGAAATTCAGAAATTCAAGCGATGATGTCGAACAATTCCGCAGCAGCCGTGCGCGACGAGGTCAGTTACCACTGGGTCAACGTCGAGGGCGAAGTCACGATCACGCCATCGAGTTGGACCACCGGCTTCAGTTCGCCGCGGCGTTTGACGGCGAACAGGGTTTCGTTGAGCACTCCGTCTTGCTTGTCGGTGGCGAGGCGACGAAAGGTGCTTTCGGAAATTTGCACGGCCCAGCGAGAAACCGTTTCGATCTTATCGGTTTCCGAGTTGCGGATCGCTTGCGGGATGACTTTGCCGTCCGCCGCGCGCGATTCCACGAAGGCATAGAACATCGAGGCGCGATTGTTGAAGCTACGCTCGATGCCGCTACGATCATTCGTGCCGGAGACAATCCGCACTTCGTACTCTTCGGCGAGCTGCGTGGCCATCGCCTCCAGACGAGCTCGGACGGCGATCGCTTGGGTGACGTCGGCGGCGGATGAAATCTCCGCTTGCAGCCCGTCGGCCACGCGAATCACCTCGGAATCATTGGTCATCGCCGTGATTCGCTGGTACGCCGATGCGGCCGAGTCGACTTCGGCAGCGACGGCTCGCTCGGCGCGGAGGGTGGGCGAGAGCGGGGCGATCGGTGAGGCGAAGAGGAACCAAAGTGAGCCGACCGTGAGTGCGGTCGCTGCAGCGCCCGCCAGAATTTTTTGACGCCACACCCAGCAGTGGGCGATGAAACTCTTGAACCCCGGTGCCGGATCGTGATAGGTGTGCAGCCGCGACAGATACTGGTCGATGGCGGCATCGATCTCGCCGGCGGTGACATGGTCGCCCGAAAGCTGGGCGGTGCGCAGCAGCTTCTCACGCAGCTCGTTGCGAACGTCGTCGCGGCGGAACATTTCTTCGGCGGTCGTGCGGCGGTCCCGCATCTCGCGGGCGACATCCATCACTCGCAGCGTTTCTTCGAGCGTTAGGTCTTGACCCGGCAAGCGGACATCGCGGGCGGTTTGAGACGCGGAGGCGTTGGGCATTGACGGGCAATCCAAATTTCAATCAAAAAATCGGGCGACGAACATTCTAGGCATAAGTTACGATTTGCGGAGACGCCGCCGAGGATTATCCGACTGCGGGGGGACGCCGCCAAGGGCCGCCGACGAGGCGTGCCCATCGCGGGACGATTGCAGCAAGTTGTTCGACGCGCTACGCTTGTGAGAACAGGTTCCGAATTCGATACGTCTCGTCCCTACGTGCCCCCACTTTTGGAGTGTCCTCGCAGATGTCTGAGCAAGCTCAAGCTTCCGCCCCGCAGCCGAGTTCTGCGACCGCGACGTCCACCAGCATCGCTTCCGATCGTGACATGACGTCGATGCGGAAGTATCTCGATCGCGCCCTCGAAACGCTGAAGAAATTTGGTGCCAACAGCACCAGCACGGCTCCCCAAGAACTCATCAGTTTGCTCGAGGGCGTGCGCTACATTGACGAGTCCAAAGTGATCGCGATCGCCGAAGTCATCAAGCACATGAGCTCGTTCAATGCCCTCGTCCGCGAGAACGTCGAGCACATCGAAATTGGCAATCGATACATGGACATTACCCAAATGTTCGATTCGGTCCGCGAAGACAGCAAGCAATTGATCTCCCAGCTCGATGACGGAAAAATCAGTGGCACCGAAAAGGTATCCAACTGGTGGATGAAATTGCGTCGCGGGACACCGTCGGATCGCTTCGAGAAAATCGTCGAGGTCTACTCGGAGGTCGCCAAAGACACCAAGGAAGCGCTCAAGCGGGAAGAGGCGATCATGGAGGCCTACATCGACTTCCGATTCGCCCTCAAGGAAGCCGAAGTCCTCGCCCGAGAACTGCTCGATACGCATGAGCCGACGCTGCAGGCCGCCAAGGACGGGCTGGCAACCGCACAGGGAGCCCTGGATAATTATGCCGGTACCGACCAGGGCGGCAAGAGTCAAAAGCAACTCCGCCGCGACGAGGCACGCCAAAAGTACGAAGACGAGGACGAAACGTATCAATTGCTCAAGGACATCGCCGAGAATCTTGAAGTGGGCTATGACGTCGGCGAAACGTTGGTGTCGAAACTCAAGCAAACGCACGACGTCAAGGAACGAGTGTTCCGTCGTGCGGTGACGTTCTTCACCACCAACGAACACGTCTTCACCATTCTTGGCACGGTGTACACGAGCCAACACGGGCTGCACGAGGTGACGCAAGCGACTGAGGCGATGAAGGAAGGTGTCAACAAAGGACTCGAGGACATCGCGGTGCTCGGACGTGAACTCGAGCGTGCGGCGCTCAAGGCTGGTTACGGCAGCACGATCAATCCTGAGAGTGTGCAGAAGCTCGTCGACTCGATCAGCGGCTTCCAAATCGAGTCACTGCAATTGATCGCCGAGCTGCGCAAGGAAAGCGAAGAGAGTACCAAGGCGATCCGCAAGAGCGTCGAAGAAGGCAAGAAGAAGTACCAGGATACGCTCGCTAAGCATGCCCGCGGCGAAAATATCGGCAGCTAACGGTCGGGAGGGCACGGGAGATTTTCCGCTTCGCCGGAACGTGGTAGGCTTGCCACGTTGCCGGCGTGTGGGGCCGGCGGAGTGAGCCAATCGCGATTTCGGGAACTGCATTCTTGACTGCACGCATTCACATTGTCGGTATCGGCGACGATGGACTCGACGGACTGACCCGGCACGCGCGGTCGCTAATCGACGGTGCCGAGGTGCTGGTCGGTGCCGCGTCCCTGCTCGAAAAAATCGCCTCGTCCGAAGTGCAGCGGATTGTCGTTGGCGGCAATTTGGACCAACTTCGTGAATCCATCGCGGGGACGCTCGACAAACGCACCGTCGTACTCACCGGTGGCGATCCCTTGTTCTACGGGATCGCACGGTTCCTCACGGACGCGTTCGGCAAAGATCGCTTCGAAGTCGTGCCGCACGTGAGCAGCATGCAATTAGCGTTCGCTCGTGTCAAAGAGAGTTGGGACGATGCTTACTTGTCCAACCTCGCGACACAGCCGCTGGATCGTGTTGTCGATTCGATTCGCACGGCGGAGCGTGTCGGATTATTCACGACTGAGGACGTCTCGCCGAGTGTCGTCGCGGCGTCGCTACTGGATCGCCGCATCGATTACTTCACGGCTTACGTTTGTGAGAATTTGGGGACGCCCGACGAATCGGTCACTCAAGGTGAGTTGAAATCGATCAAGGGTCAATCATTCTCGCCGATGAACGTGATGGTTTTGGTTCGTCGCCGTGGGGCGGCGGATCGACCGAGCGGTAGCGGCCAGCGTCGGCTGTTCGGTAACCCCGACGATTTGTTTCTCCAGTCGCGACCTAAACGCGGTTTGCTAACACCGAGCGAGGTCCGCTGCATCGCACTGGCCGAGATGGATTTGACACTGACGAGCGTGGTCTGGGACGTCGGCGCCGGCAGCGGATCGTTGGCGATCGAAGCGGCATCGATCGCCTCTCGCGGCAAGGTCTTCGCGATCGAAATGGACGCCGAAGATTTCGGATTGATGCTCGAGAATGCCAAACTGTTCGATGTGCCTTCGCTCATTCCCGTCCACGGCCAGGCGCCCGCAGCATTCAAAGAATTGGCTCGGCCAGACGCAATCTTCGTCGGTGGCAGCGGCCGGATTGTGCCCGATCTTGTCAGTGAGTCGTTGAAATATCTCGGTGATGGCGGCCGCATCGTGGTGAACGTTTCGAGTCCGGATAACCTCGTCGCGGTGCAGAACGTGGTCGAAGCCGCGGGACTGGAAATCGACGTGCGGATGATCAACATCGCTCGTGGCCAGCACCAGCTTGGGCGCGTTCGTTTTGAAGCACTCAATCCGACGTTTCTCGTTCTAGGTCGCCGGATTTGATGGCATAATGATGATGCCCTGCGAGTCCGCGGTCGCATCCCGTCCCCCGTTTAAAAAATAGTTCGTCATGCAGGTCCGCAAGGCCGTGATCACGGCAGCCGCCCCCAACCAGCACACCATCCCGCTGCAACGCTTGGTGGATCGCCAGGGGCACGACAAGACGGCGCTGCAGTTAGTCGTCGAGGAAATCCTCAGCGCCGGTGTCGAAGAAATCTGTCTGGTGATCTGTCCCGGCGACCAGCGGAGTTATGAGCAGGCCGCGGGCGAACATCTCGGGTGCTTGCGATTCGTCGAGCAAGATCGTCCGCGTGGCTATGCCGATGCGATTCACCGAGCTCGCCGATTCACGGCGGAGGAGCCGTTTCTTCACCTCGTCGGCGACCACCTTTACCTCAGCCGCACCGATGTCGCTTGCGCTCGTCAACTCGTGAAGATTGCCAGCGAGTTTCAAGGCAGCGTTTCCGCAGTGCAGTCGACTCGCGAGAACAAGTTACCGTATTTTGGGATTGTCAGTGGCGAGCACGTGCCGCGGCACGATGACCTCTATGAGGTCCAGCGCGTGATCGAAAAACCGACGCCGACGCTCGCGGAACAGGAACTCGTCACGCCAGGCTTGCGGGCGGGTCACTACCTCGGATTCTTTGGCATGCACGTGCTCACCGCGGACGTGATGACCGCGATCGAGCAGGTACTCGCCCATGATGCAGGCTCTCGACCGACCCTGTCCGACGCGGTGGCGCTGTTGCCCGGTCGTCAACGCTATTTGGCCTACCGAGTTCAAGGCACGCGTTACAACATCGGTGTGCAATACGGATTGCTGATCGCGCAACTCGCGATCGGGCTGTCCGGGCACGACCGCGACCAAATTCTGACGGAACTTGTGGAGCTGCTCGCGATTCGTTCGGAGGCATCGGCATCCGTATGAGTCGTTTGATCGAGATCATCACCTCCCCCGACGATGCCGTTCGGAATCAATCGCTCGAGTCGATTTGCGGTGTCGCCTCGCTCGCAGAGTTGTTGACTCACGCCACCGAGTTGGACGCATTCCGGCGTCAAGAATCTAATCTGTACCATCGCGTCCGCGCGCTGTTCTTCCTGGCAGCGATCTATCGCTATCACTTGCCGCAAAAACTTGACGCTGCTCAAACGGGTTTGATTCCCTTTGACGGCTACAAACACTTGCTCGCGCGACGATTTAGCGAAGCGATCGATACGTTTTTAGCGGCCCAGAAAATCGTCGGACCGCAAGACGGTTTGGCGAGCAGTCTCGCGGCAGCGTACCACCAGCTCGGATTTCAAACGCTTGCCGATCAAGTCCGCCGCAGCGTGCGCAGTGTTCGCGGGAACCAGTGGATGTTTCGGCTGGGGCACCCGGATGATCACCCGCTCAGAATTCGTCCCGAGCTGATCGACGCCGATGAGTCCGGCGTGATGCCGGTGATTTGCGAGACGACTGCGGTGCGCATGGATTTTTCGCACAGCGCGTGGAGTGATATTTTTTTCCTCGGGATGGATTTTCCGGAGGGAGCTCGTGTGCTCAATGTGTCGATCGATCTCGGGGTTCGCGGTCGGGACGCGGCGCCGAAACCGCCGATCGAAACTTACTTGCGAGTCATTGATCGGCCCGTGATCCGCTTGGTGAGCGTTGATCTCGGCGCGACGACTGAGATCTCGACCATCGCCGACACATTCGACTTCGCTCGCGATTATTTGGGGCTATTGAAAGCGGCCGTGATCGCCTCAGGAGTTGTCGCACCGGGGCTCGAGGGATGCCAACAACCGATCGGTGATTTGCTCCAGCAAATCGTCGGTCCGGGGCGCGGCCTCGAATTGGTCAGCAAGATCAATGACATTCCCAAGGGATCACGACTCGCCGTATCCACGAACTTGCTCGGATCTTTGATTTCCATCTTGATGCGAGCGACGGGGCAAGTCAGCTCCATCGAAGGCGCTCTCGTTGAGAAAGATCGGCGTCTGGTGGCCGCGCGAGCGATCCTCGGCGAATGGATTGGTGGCAGCGGTGGCGGATGGCAAGATTCCGGTGGCGTGTGGCCCGGCGTGAAGCTAATTCTTGGCGCTCAAGCGTCCCCTGGAGATCCTGAATTCGGTGTCAGTCGCGGTCGCTTGATGCCCGTGCATCAGGTGCTTGGCGAAAAAGATGTCTCCGCCGCTGTTCGCGGGCGACTCCAAGATAGCCTCGTATTGATTCACGGCGGCATGGCACAGAACGTCGGCCCGATCTTGGAGATGGTGACGGAGCATTACTTGCTGCGAAGTGAACGGGAGTGGGACGGTCGCCAGCAAGCGATGAAGATCCTTGATGACGTCGTCGCGGCACTGCGTGCGGGAGACATCCGCCGCGTCGGTCAGCTCACGACGGAGAACTTCGAGGGGCCGCTGCAGACCATCATACCGTGGGCCACGAATCGCTTTACCGATCGACTCATCGAACTGTGCCGCGACCGCTATCGCGACAAGTTCTGGGGCTTTTGGATGCTCGGCGGCATGGCCGGCGGTGGGATGGGTTTCATCTTCGATCCGGGTGTGAAGCTTGAGGCACAAGCCTGGTTGGGCGAAGCCGCGGTGGCATTGAAACGCGAGTTGCAAACATCACTGCCGTTCGCGATGGACCCGGTCGTGTATGACTTCTCGATCAACGACAAGGGTTCCTTCGCGACGTTGCTTCGTGGCGACGCGGCGATGTTACCGGATCGCTATTTTGCGTTGGTCTTGCCAGAACTGCTGCGCCGGCCCGCGAGAGACCTGTCACTGCAAACTCGTGGCGATCTGCAGAGGATCGCGAGTCGTTGTCACGGCGAGGGTCAAGCCGCGACAACTGCGGCGATGTTGCTCGACAGTGTGCTGCCGCGTGGCTCCACGGTTTCGTCCGGTGAATCGTCGCTGAGCCAATTGCTGCTAATGACCGGGTTTGATCGCGAGCAACACGAGCAAGTGCGCGCGGATCTTCGCGCGGGCCGCATCGGACTCTCGCAAAATCGCTTGTCCGCCAACACGCTCATCGAAGACGTTCACCCGAATGACCTTGTCGATGTACGTGGGGGTGTAGCGAATCGATTGGTGGAGTTGGGTAAGGCCGCAATCCGGTCGGGTGAAATTGCGATCGTCACGCTCGCCGCCGGCGTCGGTAGCCGTTGGACTGAAGGCGCCGGCGTTTGCAAGGCGCTGCACCCGTTCAACCGTTTCGCCGGCCGGCACCGCAGCTTTCTCGAAGTCCATTTGGCCAAGAATCGGTACACCACCTCCCGGCATGGTGGGCGGATTCCGCACGTGTTCACGACGAGCTACATGACCGATGCCGCCATCCGCGAATTCGTCGACCGCCATGACGGATTCGGATTCGGCAGCGCCCTTCAGCTTTCCGCTGGGCGTAGCGTCGGCCTGAGGATGATCCCAATGGCCCGCGACTTGCGTTTCCTGTGGGAAGAAACGTCGCAGCAGATGCTCGACGAACAGCAACA
>JBBSJZ010000114.1:0-13328 GCA_038256795.1 Pirellulales bacterium
AGCTACCTCGCGACGCATCACAGCCGCTCGTTGTCACTCGTTAGTAATGGGCACGACGAAGTCGCCGGCGGATTCGATCATCACTTGAGCCAAATCTCATTCCAAGCGACCGTGAGTGATTCTGAAATCATTCACCGAGCTTCGATGCCGGTGCCGACGTCGCCCAGCACATCAGTGAATTTTCCCGTCAGTGAATTGCCCGTCAAGTATGTCATGGGCAGCGGTGCGTTCGCCAAGGGATACTTGCTCGAGGACGGCGAGTATCTCGTCCAGTCACCGATGACGTGGTACACCCAACCCGCGCACTATGCGATGGCACCTGGCTACGACGTCCATTCGCACTTGGGCACGACGCGAACCATCTCGGATGCATACGTGTATTGCCACGCGGGGATCATTTCTCGAGAAGACAACAATGACGAGAAGCTCGTCATTCACGAACTAGCCATCAATTGCGAACGTTGCCATGGTGCCGGAGCGGAACACGCGACGTTGTTCCAGACTCGTGCAAAGTCGGCGGATAGTGATGCGGCTGGTATCACCCCGGAGCCGGATTCGTTGATCGTGAACCCGCGGCGATTGGATCGGCTCGCAGCGGAATCGATTTGCGCCCAATGTCATTTACAAGGTGACATCGTGGTCGATGCCGCGGGCAAGTCGGTATGGGACTACGCCCCGGGCGAGCAATTCGACGAGACTCGGACCACCTACAAGATCGACGGTGGTGCCGCGACGTCCACGGGCGAAAGCAAGACCTTTGTCGATCACTTTGACCAACTGTGGCAAAGCAAGTGCTACCAACAATCCGACACGCTGACGTGCATCACTTGCCATGATCCGCATCACACCGAGACCAACGTACCCACAGCGGTGATCCAAAATCAACACTGTCTCAGCTGTCACAACGACGAGGCATGCGGGGTGGATCTCGACGTCCGCATCGATCAGGAGCAAAACATTTGTTTTCGATGCCACATGCCGCGCGTCGACAGTGAGATCCCACACACGGCGACGACGAATCACCGCATCCTCATTCCCCAGGAATTGAATCGACCGACAGCGCAGCCGGAGTCCACTGAGCTGGCGATGACAATCCGACGGCTGCACAGTTCCTTAGCGCCGGACGCACCGCAACCGCGCGACGACGCCATTGCCAATGCGTTGTGGAGACTCGACCACGCCGCCGTCACCGCGGCGCCGGTAGCCGAGAATGACGCAGTTCTCGATGAACTACGCGGCATCGTCGCGGCGAATCCGCAAGATTTGACCGCACATGTTCTTCTTGCGAGGCTGTATCGTGATGCGGCGGAAACCGAGCGGGACTCCGTC
This sequence comes from Pirellulales bacterium, assembly GCA_038256795.1. Classification (GTDB taxonomy): domain Bacteria; phylum Planctomycetota; class Planctomycetia; order Pirellulales; family Pirellulaceae; genus JBBSJZ01. Next base: position 1,330 of record JBBSJZ010000114.1, read on the forward strand.
GACGATCCGCAAGCGGCGAAGTGGTGGTTGTCGGCGGAGCAGCACGCATTGCAAGTGCTCGCCGCGGAACCGAGCCCCGTTGATGCGAGAAAGCGAGCGCTCGACATCATGTATGCCAAGTCATTCGAGCTCGGCGATTTTCAGGGAGCGACGAGGTACGGCGTCGAGTTGATCAAGACGCGGCGCAGTGCCAAGGACTTCTACAATCTTGGCCTCTCCCTGGGTCGATTGCAGCAATTCGGAGAAGCTGAGCAAGCATTCCGCGAAGCCATCCGCATCGACGCGACTTATTCCGCGCCATATCGATCGTTGTTCAAGCTTTACTCAGCCGTCAATCCCGAACTCGCGGCGCAAGTCCGCGAAGCTGGAATGCTAGTTGAGTCACGCGAGCTCAACGAACGCTAGCCCAAGCTGCGATTCGCCGCGCAGCTCGAGCTGCGATCCAAGCGGGAATGAAGATGGCGGAGGCGTCCGTGAATCGTCCCAGGGGTGGGCTGGTGAAGATGATGAAACCGGCTCCGACGATGAAATAGGTGACTGCGACGACGAATAGTGCGTCGATGCCTGGGTCTTGGGTTGATCGCGATTCCGGTTGTCCGGTCACGGCGCGAGACAGTGCCCCGAGCACCACGAGGGTGAAGGCGACAAGAAAGACGGGGTTCATCAAGATATTGGCTGCAGTCCCCCAAATCGAACGCCGCGCAGCCAGCGCCAGCCAGCGGATGTAGCGTACCGGATACCGCCAAATGATCTCGCGGTTCAATGCCGCAATTCCACGGTGGCTGGCAATCGTGTCATTCGAATGAATTAAATTTGCTGACGGCACGATGGCCAACCAAATGTACGGATCCCACCGCGCTTCCATCGTCATCGTCGTCGACGCGTCGCCCCCGGATAGCGACGGATCGTTCCTCAATACTTCATCCCGGCGAATCAGGAACTCACGACCGAGTCGGCCTGGTTCGCCCGAGATCGCACGGATTTCATCATCGCTGACCAGTTGCAAAGTGATGCCCGCGAGATTTTGGTGGCCGAACGGAAGCACGGCATAGTCGCCAACGACGACACCTCGCAAAACACACCAGCCCACGATCGGGAGAAGCATTGCGATTGACAGACCCGCACTCGCGAGGATCGCCCGGCGGATCGATAACGAATTTCGCGTGGGGATGGGCATCACGCCTAGCAAACTTCCCGCGACGGCGACCCAGGGGATCAGTGCCAAGTAGGCGGGACGAATGGCGATGCACATGACACCGAAAATGATCACGGGCATTGCGGCTGCGAGTGCGCAATCCCGGCGACGCCAACGCATCAACATCACCGCAACCATCACCCCGATCGACGCGGCGATCGAATCGGTGGAGACGATGGCCAGGTTGTCCAGGGGCGTGCAGCCAAACGCGACCGCGATCGCAGCGGCCCCGGCCGCAATCGGCAATGCATTCCAGCGCAAGAGCTCGCGCAGCAGCATCCAGGCGGCGAGAGCGTGCAACAACAATTGCACGAGTGGAACGGCCGCCACGCCGATCGTGGTAGCGGTCATTTGCAAAAAGATCGGATAGCCCGGCGTGCGGATGCTGCGCAGTGCGGCCGAGAGTGAGTCGAATGGGTACTCGAGGTAGCTCGGGGAGTCGTTGACGAGCCGCGGCGACAACCGATCCGTGAGAATCGCGTAAGCGATCATCACCGATGCGATCATCAACCACTGGATCAGTGGTGATCGAGCGATACGGTGGTTCGCGACTAAAGAGAATCGATCTCGCAAGGGGTCACATTGATGGCTGCAAGGGGCGATGAGGCTAGTTCATGCTGAACGGTGGCGGGAACCGTTCGTCATCGGGCGACTGCGGATCCGATTGCTGGTCCTCATCTGAGACGCTGTGCAATTGCACCTTGCCACTCTCGAGCATCTCAATCAACAACTCCGCACGATCATCCACGTCATCAACGCCGAGCAATTCGAGTTTGTCGGAGGTATCGAATGGCAACGTGTAGGCGATGATGTCGGTGATCGGCCCGAGTCCCATTTGGCCAGCCATCAACTCGTGCAAGTTCGCCTTGGTGGTGGGACTCGCCGGGATCACGTTTCCGAAGGCTTCGAGTAGTTCGCGTTTCAGTAGCGGCCGCGTCTCAGCTCGCGCGGGTGTGTAGATGTCGTGAGCAACTTCAACCTCGGCGATGCGAAACGGACGCCCAGCATCGAGCTCATGGACGATGCGAGCTCGCCGGGCACCGACGAGCAAGACATTGTGGCGATCGTTCTCGAGCTCACTGTGGGTGACGATTCGGCCAATGCAAACGTGTGGCGAAATGAGTGGCGATGCTAACGACGAATGACCGAGGATCGCACCTCCACCGATATCCTCGTACGTGGCCATTGCGATCAATTGGTCGGTTTCAAGCGATTCCAACAACATCTCGCAATAGCGGGGCTCGAAGATATGCAGCGGCTGCATCGCGTGCGGGAACAACACCATTTGTGGCAGCGGGAACAAACGCACGCGACCATCGAAGTCGTCGGGAAGCCGAGTCACATCGTCCAAGTTATGCATCAATCAATCGACTTTGTTGGTGTGGGTTTAATGCCTGGTGCGATGTAACATGCGTCTCGCTGGTTGACGAGACGGCTGAATCCCAATCACGTCTCGATCGTAGGCACGGCAATTTCGCTGAGCAGTGACTCGAGTACGCTTTCGCCAGTAATCTTGCGCAGTCGACTTTCGGGGCGAACGATCAAGCGGTGATTCATCACCGGAGCCACGATCTTCTTTACATCGTCGGGCAACACATACGCGCGACCTCGAATCGCAGCCATCGCTTGAGCGCAACGGAACAGGGCGATCGTCGCTCGCGGACTTCCACCGAGCGCCAGGTCGCCGTGGCCACGCGTCTCGTGAACGATCTGCAGCAGATACTGTCGCACCCGCGGGTCGACGTGGATCTTGCGGATTTCGTGCTGGGCTTGGACGAGTTCCGCCGCTTCGGCGACGGGCTCGAGGGTATCGACCGGATGCCCGTATTGCAGCATCTCGAGCATCCGCATTTCCTCTTCCATCGTCGGATAGCCGAGGGTGAATCGCATCATGAAACGGTCGAGTTGAGCTTCGGGCAACGGAAAGGTGCCTTCGTGATCGACGGGGTTTTGGGTCGCGATGACGAGGAACGGCGGCTTGAGTGGATGCGTGGTCCCGTCGACGGTCACGCACGCTTCGGCCATCGCTTCGAGCAGTGATGCTTGCGTCCGCGGAGTCGCCCGGTTGATCTCGTCCGCCAGCAAAATTTGCGTAAACACTGGGCCAGCCCGGAACTCGAACTGGGTCGTTTTCTGGTTGTAGATCGATGTGCCGGTGACGTCGCTGGGCAGCAAATCTGGCGTGCATTGGACGCGTTTGAACGAGCATCCGACACTGCGGGCGAGGGCTCGGGCGAGCATCGTTTTGGCGACGCCGGGGACGTCCTCCAGCAGAATATGGCCGCCTGCGAACCAGGCCACGAGTGACAAAACGAGCTGTTTTCGCTTGCCCACGATCGCGGTTTCGACGTTCGTGATGACGCGTTTGGCCAAATCACCGACCGCCGCCGCTGCTGCGGCCGGCGATTGGCTAGGATTGGCTGCGGGTCGCGCGGGTGGCGTCATCTGCGAGGGCTTCATTTAAATACGGCGGTAACAAAAAAATTGGCCTGCGAACCGCTTGTGGCACCGCGGTTGCTTAGGTGAACTATAATAGTCGTGCCGAGGCTGCCGCGGTGGCAGTCTCAGCGGAGTTTTCGCCCCCATGGCGATAAGCTGAAAGATTGCGAAGAGGAGTTCGCAGGTGATTACCGTTCCCAACGTGCTCGTAACCGATGACGACTCGGCATTTCGCCGCGTGGTTTGCGAGGCCTTGTCGCGCCGTGGTTTTGCCGTTTCTGAGGCGAGTGATGGCCAGCAAGCCATCGACATGATGAGCGGCGGCGCGATCCACATGGCGATCGTCGACGTTCACATGCCCCGAGTCACAGGGCTGCAAGTGATGGAGTTCTTGTCGCACTTCCCCAGCGGCCCACCGTGCGTCTTGATGAGTTCCGCGATGGACGAGGCGATGGAGAAAGAAGCGATGCGGATGCGAGCGTATCGCGTGCTCACGAAACCGTTTCGCTTGAATCAATTGAGTGATGTGATCTGCGCGGCACTCGCGGATGTGTATCACTGGACACCGCCGGGTTTGATGATGTGAGGATGACGCGGTTACTTACACGCGGCAATCACATCACGAACCAGTGATTCGTCCACGTCGGTCACCAATTCAACGTGACCGATCTTGGTCGGTAACACGAACCGTAGCTTGCCGTGCTCGACTTTTTTGTCCCGGGCCATCACCCGGATCATGGCCGGAATGTCGGCGCCGGGATCCGTGATCGGCAAGCCGGCTGCGAGCAACAGACGTGTTTGTCGCTTGAGTAATTCCTCGTCCACTCGGCCGAGCGAGATCGCGAGTCGCGCCGCCATTTGCATCCCGATCGCGACCGCTTCACCATGAAGAAACGTCCCGTAGCCCGCCGTCGCTTCAATCGCGTGCGCGAACGTATGACCGTAGTTTAAGATAGCGCGGCGTCCGCTCGTTTCGCGCTCGTCCTCGCCGACCACACGTGCCTTACTTTCACAACTACGGGCGATCGCATGGCGCACCGCCCTGGGATCACGAGCGACGAGTCCCATCATGTTGACTTCGAGCCAATCGAAGAACTCGGCATCTTCGATCACACCGTACTTAATCACCTCGGCGAGACCACTCGCGTACTCGCGTTGGCCGAGCGTGTCCAGCACGTGGGTATCGGCCAGCACCAGCGACGGTTGCCAGAAAGCGCCGACCATGTTCTTGGCGCCAACCAGATTGATGCCGGTCTTGCCACCGACGCTACTATCAACCATCGACAACAGCGTCGTCGGGATTTGCACGACGCGAAGTCCCCGTGCGTAAGAGGCTGCGGCGAACCCGGCCAAGTCGCCGGTAACGCCGCCACCGACGGCGATCACGACGCTGCGACGGTCCGTGTGACTGGCGAGCATCCAATCCCAAAGTCGGGCGAGTTGGTCGATCGATTTACTCGTTTCGCCGCTGGGGATCTCGGTGGTCGAGACGCGAATTTTGCGGTGAATGAGGGCTGTCGTGAGTGGCTGTGCAACGGGGCTGGCCACGTTGGCGTCAGTGATCACGAGGGCGTGAGACAGGTCACCAATGGCCTTGATAATTTCGTGAGAGAACGTTTCGGCGGCATGTGACGAAACCACAATGGTGTAGGTTCGGTCCCCCAATGAGACCGGGATGCGTGCCGAAGTGGTGGGCGTGGTTGGCATTGGCGTGGGTTGCGGTTCCAATCATCCGTTTCCATGAGCGACCCGAAAGCTACCGTGGGAATGGGGACGATTTCGGAAAAAAATGGGTGATCAAGAATGGTGGTAGAAATGACAGATGCGCCGAGTTCGAACGAGGCTACCGACGCAGGTTCGAGTTCCAGCGAGCACGCGGACAAGTACAACGATCCGCGAGTGAAAGTTACCCGCCGTGGCCTTTGGATGGGAGTCGGTGTCCTCACGTTTGCGGTGCTGGCGACTGCATTCAGCATCTATGCACGGCGCACACAATTGGAGCGAACCACGGAGTATTTCGGTCCCGAAACGATTCTGGCGTTGCAATTGGGCGAGCGAATTCAACTCATTCCGCGAGGCTCATCGGAGTTCAAAACCGTCGAATTGACGGGTACTCCCGGGCTCGGACACCTGCGGCGGGCTCTCCTGGACGACCGGCACTACGACTGGACCTCGTCGGCCCCGGAGCCAGTCGAATCACTTTGCGGGACGGCAGCCACTGACTGCGTGCAAATACTGATCACGGATCCGACGGCCCATCGATTTGACGAGGTCCTCATCGACCTCGAACTCGCCGGTGGCTGGGTGGGTTTGGCTGGCGAAAACCAGCGGGTGCAGGTGACCGAACGCGTCCAGCCGGCGTTGAAGCACTTCCTCAACACGCTGCTCAATGTCAAACAGAAAAGCTACGACGATCGCGATTAGACGAGTGGAGGCCAATCCGGTGCAGGCCCGGTCCGATTATGCGGCGGGTACTTTTGCGGATTCCGTCCGTTCGATGACTGGGTAGATGCGTTGCCACGAACCGGGCGTCTACAATGAACCCCTCTCCTCTCGTGATTCTTTCGCGGCAAGCGGTCATTCATGTCGACAGCCAACCAGACCAACGAACCGAACGCACTGTTGGATTCTTCCATCCCCCTGGAAATACCAGTCGGAGCGATCGACGTTCCCGCAACCGACGATGCTGATTACATCCCACCTTCAGCGGGTCGCCGTTTCCTGTGGTTCAGTGCGGCGCCGGCTTGGCTCGTCAGCATGTTGCTGCACGTGTTGATTTTGCTCGTGCTCGGCCTCGTCACGCTGACGAATCCGGAAAAGTTCGTGAACGTACTCTCAGCCGTTTCGACGGGCGAGGATGGGCCGGAAATCGAAGAATTTACCATCGAAGAGATTGATCCGGGCGAGATGGCGGAGATGACCGAAGAGTTTTCCGAATCGACCGTCGATGTCAGTGAACCGATGGAAATGTCCGAGGTGGTGAGCGTCGATATCCCGATGGAGATCGCCAGCGTCACCGTCGACATGTCCGACTTAGCCGCCAACATGGCTCCGTCCGCCGCGACGCTGCAAACACTTGCGTCGGTCCAGATGCAACCGATGGGCAGCCGCAGTCCCGACATGAAGAAAAAACTGCTGCGTGATTACGGTGGCAATGCGAGCAGCGAAGCGGCCGTGACCGAGGCTCTCAAGTGGTTGTCTCGCCACCAAATCAGTAGCGGTGATTTCAATGGTGCATTCAGCTACGGACACCACATCGTTTGCAACGGCACCTGTGACCACCCCGGCGACGAAAGGTACTGGAAATCACTGAACGCCGCGACCGCGATGGGTGTGCTGCCGTTCCTTGGTGCTGGCCAAACGCATTACGAGGGGATGTTCAAAGAGAACGTTCGCCGAGCACTGCTATTCCTCGTCAACAATGGCAAAAAGAGCGTGCAATCCGGTGCGGCGATGTTGGATATGCGAGACGCAGCCGGCAACATGTACTCGCACGGTTTGGCCGCGATCGCACTCTGCGAAGCCTACGCGATGACCGAAGACCCAGCACTCGGGGGACCGGCCCAGGCCGCCATTAATTTTATCGTCCATGCCCAATGTCGCGACGGAGGTTGGCGGTACACGCCCCAGCAAAAAGACGGCGGTGATACATCCGTCGTCGGCTGGCAGGTGATGGCACTCAAAAGCGGTTACATGGGCCACTTGGTCGTTCCGGCCACGAGCGTGACCGGCGCGAGTTTGTTCTTGGATAAGGTTCAATCCAACGGCGGCTCGACGTATGGATACGATGCACCGACCAAGGATTTTCGACCCGCCACGAGCGCGGCAGGATTGTTGTGTCGCATGTACTTGGGATGGGACAAAACTCACCCCGGGATCCAAGCCGGCGTCAAAGAGTTAGTGAAGCGGGGCGTCGACAAAAAGAACATGTACTACAATTACTACGCCGCCCAAGTACTACGCCAACATGGCGGAGCCGAGTGGGACAAGTTCAATGTCGAGTTACGCGATTGGTTGGTCGAATCCCAAAGTAAGCAATCGGGAGCCACCGGCAGTTGGCACTTCGCTGAAGCTGCACCGCACAGTGGTCCGCACGAAGGTGGACGACTCGCGAGCACGTCACTCGCGACCATGATCCTTGAGGTCTATTACCGCCACATGCCACTCTACAGCGACAACGCGTCGGCAGACGATTTTCCGCTCTAGGGCATGCGCTAGCGGATGAAGATTTCGAGGGTTCCGGATTCGGGACGATCGATGAGGCATTCGTTGAAGCTCGGCGGTCCGAGCGTGCCGCGAGCGTTGTTCGAGAACCCGTACCGCTCGAGGGGAATGCCAATGGCGTTCCGGTTCAATTCTCCATCGGCGTTCTCGTCATGGTACGCTGCGATCGCTATTTTCGCCGGAAAATCCTTCGCTCGCAGCATGAACGAGCTTTCGCCTTCGACGATTTGATTTCGCACTCGAGCGATCGCCTGGCTCGGATCATTGAATCCGTTTGCGGCGTCGTAGATCGCCAGGAACATAACGCCGCTCGGGTTCGCGGCGCCAGCGACGCGGATTTGCAATGTCTCAGACGCGGCGAGATCGTCGTCGCCCGTCGTCGTGATTGCACCCCGCCCTTGCGACTGAATCGCACTGCCATCGGGGAATCTCGGCGGACGAAAGCGGCTTTGCCGGTACGCCAGCACGCTCGCGCCGACGGTGAGCACACCGGCCATCACGACCAAAATCAGTCCGACGTGGTTCTCTTTCCACAGCGTTCGTTGACGCTCCCAAAGCGATACTTCAGTCGGCGAATCAGACATGAATCTCTCAGTCGTTAATGTCCGTGGTAATCTGGGCGGTCTAGCAAAATCAATAATGAGACTCGACCTCGACGGGAGTTTACAGTAATTCAAACGATTCCGCTCCACCATCTTCCTGGTAAGTTTCGCTGCATCCGCAAGCCTTCACCGCCCCGTGATTAATCCCGTCCCCGCCGCACTCGAGGTATGCGACTTGCGAAAGTCGTTCGGGTCACTCGTTGCTGTTGACGGTATTTCGCTAACGCTTGGGGCTGGCGAGCGGTTGGCGCTGCTCGGGCCGAACGGGGCTGGAAAGACGACACTCATTCGTTGTTTGTCGGGTCGGACGCTGCCGGATAGCGGCACGATCCGGATCGCGGGCCAGTCGGTAGCCGAAGAAGGGGCTCGCGACACGCTCGGACTCGTTCCGCAAGAGATCGCGATTTACGGGGACCTAACCACCCGCGAGAATTTGACGGCGTTCGGGCGGTTTCATGGGTTGCGCGGAGACGAACTTCGGACACGGGTCCAGTGGGCACTGGAGTGGACGGGTTTGGCGGATCGAGCCAGGCATCTCGTCGGAAAATTCTCGGGCGGGATGAAACGCCGCGTGAACCTCGCTTGCGGTGTTTTGCATTGCCCGAGCGTGTTGCTTCTCGACGAACCCACGGTCGGAGTTGATCCACAAAGTCGCGAACGGATCTTTGTGATGCTTGACGAACTCAGCCAATTGGGGACGTCCATTCTGTTGACCACGCACCACTTAGACGAGGCCCAATCGCGTTGCGATCGCATTGTGATCGTGGACAAGGGCAGGATCGTCGCCAACGGAACATTGCCCGAGCTTGTCGATGCGACGGTGGGTCGATCCCGGTGGGTGACGCTGGCGATCGATCGGCCGCTGGTTCATCCCCTACGTTTTGCAGGCGTACCCGGCGAATTGCATGGCGCGCGTGGCGATGAGAGCTTGTCGGCACGAATTGAGGATGTGGCGACTCAGTTGCCCATGGTACTAACGACGCTTCGTGAGGCGGGTTACGGGGTGTCGGATATCGAAGTCCAAGCACCGTCGCTGCATCACGTCTTCCTGCATTTGACCGGCCGCGAGCTTCGAGACTAAAGCCACTTCATGATCTGGACCGTGCTTCAAGTCAACGTGCGCCGATTGCTGCATAGCCGCGTGGAAATCATGCTGACCTTTGCGGTGCCGATCGCCTTCTTCAGTATCTTCGCCATCATCTTCGGCGGTGGGCTGGGCAGCTCGACGACTCCTAAAATCAATGTCGTCGCCGTCGATGAAGTCGCTTCCCAGGAAAGCATCGAACTGCTCCAGACGCTTCGCGATAGCCCCGGATTGCGATTCAAACGCGACTCCGACGAAAAACTCAACCGCGAATCAGCGGGAGAGCTTGTCCGGCATGGCATCGTCACCATGGCCATCGTGTTGACCGAGTCCTCCGGAAACGCGACCAAGGAACTGCATGCGGACCTGCTCACGGACGCCTCGAATCAAGTCGCCGGACAAATCGCGTCGGCGCTCGTCGCCCGTGCGATGATGATCGGACGCGCCGCGTCACTCGAGCAGCAAAGCCGCTTACTCGCCACTTCGCCGCAGCGATCCGACGCGTCCCGCGGCAATGCGAGTCAAGCGAATTACGAAGTGACCGCTGATGATCTAGCCAACAGCGATGTCGCCAACAGCGATGTTGCCAGCGTTGATGTTGCCAGCAGCGATGTCTCCAACAACGGCCTCTCCAACAATGCAGCGACTAACACCTCACCCGTGAAGATCATTGACGTGATGGGCGATGGTAAAACGAACCCGGTGGTCAGCATGTATGCGGCCGGGATCGCCGTCATGTTCCTCTTATTTGGGGCCACGGGCGGCGGCGGTGCGTTGCTCGAAGAACGTGAAAATCAAACGCTCGATCGCTTGCTGTCGACACGTTTGTCGATGGACGAGTTGTTGCTCGGCAAGTGGTTTTACCAGACCGCCGTCGGGGTGTTGCAGGTGTGCGTCATGTTCTTATGGGGACAACTCGTATTCGGCGTCGATCTTGTCAACCACTTGGACGGCTTCTTGATGATGACCGTCGTAACGGCGTCGGCCGCCGCAGCATTCGGTTTGTGCTTGGCAACGATTTGCAAGACTCGCGGTCAACTCAACGGGTTGTCGATGATTGTCGTATTGACGATGAGTGCGCTGGGCGGTTCGATGGTTCCCAGATACGTGATGAGTGACGGGATGCGGCAAGCCGGGATGTGGACCTTCAATGCTTGGGCCCTGGACGGTTACGATAAAGTTTTCTGGCGTGACTTGCCCGTGCAATCGCTTTGGCCGGAGCTCTCGGTGCTCATGCTCAGTGGTGCGACGTTTCTCGTCGTTGCCCGATTGCTCGCTATCCGCTGGGAAACGGACTGACGGCAGGTTAGATTAGGGGTCTCCTCGTCACCCTGCTCGCTCCAACCCCCCGCTGCCGGATTCCCACCCGATGAACAAGATCGTTCGCATCCAATTATCCGTGATGATGTTTTTGGAGTTTTTTGTTTGGGGTGCGTGGTATGTCACGGCGGGTAATTACTTGCCAACGATCGGGTTTGACGCGGGTAACATCGGTGATGCGTACTCGGTCGGTCCGATCGCCGGACTACTCACACCGCTACTCGTCGGATTGATCGCGGATCGATTTTTCAGTGCCCAAAAAGTGCTCGGAATTTTGCACTTGGTCGGAGGCTTGATCCTATTCGCGGCCGTCTCGGTAATGAAAGGTGAGTCACCCTCCCCATCGCTTTTGAATTGGGGATTTCTGCTCGGCTACATGCTGACTTACTATCCGACGCTCGCGCTCACCAACACGATCGCGCTCAAAAACATGAGCGACCCGGAGTCGGAGTTTCCTTTGATCCGGGTCTTCGGAACGATCGGCTGGATTGTCGCGGGAGTGACGCTCACGTTGACGGGATTCGAGACCAATGCGGGCATGTTCTACATGGCCGCGTCGGCAGCGATTGTGCTGGGGATTTTCAGTTTCTTTCTGCCCAATACGCCACCGGTCAAGGACGGGGCGCCGGTCAGCATTCGGCAATTGATCGGCCTGGATGCGCTCGCACTGATGAAAGATCGCTCCTATGCGGTGTTCCTCATCGCGTCGATGTTGATTTGCATTCCGCTCGCCTTCTACTACCAAATCGCATCGCGGGTGGTCGAGTTGGTTCAGTTACCGATCGGTACGACGATGGCTTTCGGGCAAGCTTCGGAGATTCTATTCATGCTCGTGATGCCGTTTTTCTTCCGGCGGCTGGGTGTCAAGAACATGTTGGCGATCGGCATGTTGGCGTGGGTGATTCGGTACGGATTGTTCGCAATCGGCGCTTCCGATCAAGTCCGCTGGATGGTGATTGGCGGCATCGTGCTGCACGGCATCTGTTACGATTTCTTCTTTGTCACGGGCCAAATCTACACGGACAAGAAAGCACCGCCAGCGATGCGTGCCCAGGCCCAGGGATTACTCGTCATGCTGACGCTCGGTCTCGGCATGATGATCGGGGCCCAGGTTGCTGGTGCGATCGAAGGCCAG
>JBBSJZ010000115.1:0-13127 GCA_038256795.1 Pirellulales bacterium
ACATCCACACTGACGCAAAGCACGGGTTGGCCGCCACCGAGCACCACGCCGCGCATCGGGCTGACATCCTCGTAGTCACGGCCGATGCAAATGGGCACGTGGTCGGTGCCGCACAAGCAAGCGTTGGTGGGGTCGAGATCGATCCACCCCAGTTCGTCGCCCGCGTACACACTGAGCCATGCGTGCGACTCGTCCGTGCCCACCATTCGCGGCTTGCCGGGCGGTGGCAATGTCCGCAAGTAACCGCTCACGTAGCGAGCGGGCAAGCCGATGGATCGGAGGCAACCGATTTGAATGTGGGCAAAGTCCTGGCAAACACCGGCTCGCTTCTCGAACGCTTCCGTGGTCGGCGTGTCGACTTGGGTCGCGGTCGTGTCGTAACGGAACTCGGCGTGCATCCGCTTGGTGAGATCCCGTGCCGCGTCGACGATCGGGCGACCCTTGATGAACGACGGCCGCGCGAACTCCGCGAACGCTTCGCTGCGCAGGATCAATCGCGAATCTCGCGAAAATTCGCCAACCTCGGACCAACGCGTATCTTTGGAAGTGCGGATCGATTCGAGGATTTGTTCCCAAGGCGGTGATTGCTGGGAATCCATCCACGCAGCCCGCGATACTTGGACCAAACTGCGAACCGTAACCGTGAGTTGGCGATGCAGCGACTCGATCGAGAACGAGTACACGTGATTGCCGTAGTAATCTTGATGTTCGTCCACGAAATCCGGCGTGGGCTCGATCTCGGTCGTCACTTCCAAGCACTCGACGTTCGCGAACGGACGCGGCATCATCCGCAATTGGTTTTGGCAAATGGCAACCGCGTCGCTGTAGCGGTACTCCGTCCGGTGCGTGATGCGGTACCGCGAGGATGACATTGCCACCGCCAGTGAGGCTGATTGCGACTGTGATTGCGATGAATTATTCAATGGCTCGCACTCCGTCCCGTCAACGTTTGCGCTTGTCCGGTATGGATCAGGTAGCGAGCGGAAACGGCATCGGAAAGCGCTGGCAACCCATCGAGCAGTTGATTCAGCAACTCGCTGAGATGTCGCCGCTGGCCACTCGGGTCGGATTGGGCGAGTTGGTAAGGGTCTGACCTTCTAACGATGTACGACAGATACTCGGCCGCTTTTTGGTCGGCGCCGAGCATCACGTCCGCCGCATCAATCGGCATCTGGCTCACCAGTTCCACGATCGATTGCGTTTGGAAGGCAATGGATCGCGGATTGGATTGGTCGGTGATCAACAAGTCCAGCACCGGTGCCGGTTGCAATAGCAACAGATAGCGAGTGCGGTAAGTCATCAAGCTGTCCGTCGCTTCGAGAACCGATTCGAACAGCGGCCGTTCATCCGCCACGCCTCGCACCAAAGTCGCGGCCAATAACTCCGCGGTCTGATACGCACGCTCGATGCGGCGACCGAGTTGCAGGAACCGCCAGCCGTGGGTCCGCGTGATGCTCTCACTGGCCAAGCCTGAAAAAGCGAGCAAGTCGCGAATCACTTGATTGAGCGTCTCGATCGTCGATCCAATGTCCATCGCGTGCGCGGGCCGCGGACGTGTCAGCTCGGTCTTGATCCGCATGATGATTTGGTACGCATCGAGCGAGATGCGATCACGCACCGCCGACGCTTTGTCGGCCGCATTGAGCACGCTCATTTGCAAACCCCGCGGCGGGTTGCGATCGAACAATGAATGCGGCAGCGTCCGATCCAGGGCTGGTAAGCCACCGACGAGCCCGTCGATCGCATAGTCCGGTTCGATTTGGCCGACGGCGGCGAGCGCCGCGGTCAGTCGCGGCAACTCCTTCAAATCGCTCAAGTTCGTTTCGCCGGCGAGTCGCACGAGCGTTGCCCGCAGCAGTCTCGCGGTCGATTCGGCTCGCTCGACATTTCGGCCCAGCCAAAATAGATTCTCGGCCACTCGGCTGGGTAACTCCGCACCACTTCGAGTCAGGCGAATCAACGTCCCGGGCGGTGGTAAGAGTGTCGTTTCGTGGTCGACGGGCTGGTCATCGATGACCCAGCAATCTTGGCCGAGTTGGCCGCTCGTGATGGAATGATCGAGCGACGACGCGCTCGGGCTAATTCGCACAAAGCCGCCCGGCAAGACGTCCACACCATCGAGCGAATGGACATGGAACGATCGCAGCGCGACGTGCCACGGTTTGAGTTGGCCATGGTGCCACACGGGGGTCGTGCTGCGTTGGCATTGTTGTTGGGCGACGTAGTGACTCGGGTTCGCTTGAATCGCGGTGACGAGCTCCTTCTTTGCCGCCGCCGACATCTCCGCAGGGATGGCTGGTTTGGCTGCCGTCACCGCCATCGCCGGGCGGAGCACCAGCGAATCCAAATTTGCCAGCACGTATTGCTTTTCTTTCTCGCCGCCGCACCAGTACGTCGCGATGTTGGGCAGGATCAATTCTTCCGACAATAAGAACCGTGACGCGGCTGGCAAGAACGGCAACAGTGCCGGCATTTGAGCTAGCGCGCTGCCGATGCAATTGGCGACCGCAACGCTACCACCCCGAATCGTTTGCAACAGCCCCGTGACCCCTTCGAGCGACGCCGGATCGAGTTCGAGCGGATCGCACTTCTCATCGGAAACGTGCCTCCACAGCACTTCGATCGGCAACAAGCCGCCGAGTGTCTTGAGATTCAACTTGCTGCTGCGGACCGCCAAGTCACGTCCCTGGACGAGCGTGTAACCGAGGTAGCGGGCGAGGTACGTGTCCTCGAAGTGTCGGTAACTGTTGTCGCCGGGCGTCAAAATCGCCACTCGCGGGTTATCACGTTTTCGCGGCGCGAGTGATCGCATGCGGCTACGGAGCAAATCAAAGAAACTGGCCAGCCGTCGCACGTTCGATTGACGGATCAACTTAGGAAACAAGCGACTCGTCAGAATTCGATTTTCGAGCAAGTATCCGAGTCCGCTCGGTGCCCGGGTCCGATCGCCGGTCACCCACCACGCACCCTTGTCGTCGCGTGCTAAATCTGTCGACGTCACGTGCAATCGCAATCCACCCGCCGGTGGCAAGTCATGGTAGGCCCGCTTGAACTGGGGGTTCGACCACAACAATTCCGCGGGCACGATCCGTTCTTTGATCAATCGCTGGGGCCCCAGCAAATCCGACAGCACGGCTTCGAGGACTCGCATCCGTTGCTGCAGTCCGGCTTCGAGTTGGCCCCACGAACCCGCATCGAAGACGAGCGGGACGACCGATAGTTGCCACGGCCGACTTTTGTCCTCGGCCTCGCCAACGGCGCTGAACGTCGCACCGCTTTCACGGACAAACCGGTCACTCTCGGCCACGAATTCCTTCAAGCCGCCGGGACCCGCAGCGTCAAAAAATTCGGCGATCGATTGCCACCCGGGGCGATATTCGCCGGATGCTGTCCTGCACTCGTCAAAGCTCGGTTGGACCGCGCGGTACTGGTCGAACAGCGCAGTGGGGGTCAATGTCGGATTCAACAACGTGGGCCAATCGCGAGAAAATCGAAGTCTTCGGTCCGCCTGGCCCGAAGCTTTGTCCGAAGCTTTGTCCAGCCCATGATAGGCGAGTCAGCGAAACTCCTAAACGCCAGTCTCAATCATTCCCGCCCCGAAGCGAAAACTACCCGAAATAGTCTTCGTTCAACCCGATGCCGACTTGGTTGAGCTCGGTTTGAAGATCATCAACGAACTGGTGCATGCCACCGGCGATCACGGCCTCGACGCTCGCCTTGTTCAAACGCTCACGCAGCTTGGCGATTCGCGTCAAACCCAATCCCGGTTCACTGGCTTTGGACGACTCACCGATTTCTCTCAAGGACCAATCCGCGCCGGCGACGCAGCACAGCACGCTGCGGGGAAACTTTTGGTTGAACAAGAAGAACTCGACCACTTTCTCGATATCGATCATGTGGTGGTCGCGCCGGTAGGCCTCGAAACCACTGATCGCGAGCAGCAGCGCCGACCATTGCATGTCATCGATCGCGGTACCGACATCGTCGACTTTTGGCAACAAGTTGAAGTACTTCACGTCCAGAATTCGCGAGGTCTTGTCCGCTCGCTCGAGCAGGCGACCGACGTTCGCGAAGTGCCATCCCGTATCGTGAGCCATGGTGCCATCGATGATTCCGCCCCACAGCAACGCGTGCTGGCGAACCGCATCGAAAAACTCGTTGGTCGATTCGAGCTTGGGTTGGCGTGACGCGTCACGCACGAAGTGATAAAACGAATTGAGTTGTTCGAAGACTTCGGAGGACAACGTCTCACGCACGCTCCGCGCGTTCTCGCGGGCGAAGTGCAAGCACGACAACATCGAATTGGAATAGTCGCGGTCGAAGGCGAGGAAATGCGTCACCGTGGCCGCGTTGGGCGTGCCGTGACGCTCGCGAAACGTTTTGTCGTCGGCGGTGACGCGAATGAGCGGCTCCCACGGATCGACGAGACTTTGTTGATGATCAAGCGTCAAGTCGTGAGTGACTTCGAGAAACCGTGCGAGATTCTCGGCACGCTCGACTTGGCGGCTCATCCAATAAATTGATTCGGCGACACGAGACAACATGGCAAGGCAATCGAAGGTGAAAGTGGTTGATTAAAATGGCCCGCGAGAAGACGCGAACGTGTTACGGCGAGGCCACCGATTGGCCATAGTCCGCGATCACCCAGGTATCCTTGCTGCCGCCACCCTGGGACGAGTTGACCACGAGCGATCCGCGCCGCAGTGCGACCCGCGTCAAGCCTCCCGGTAGCACCCAGATGTCATCTCCGCCGCACAGAATGTAAGGGCGCAAGTCGACGTGACGCCCCTCAATCTTCTCATCGATCACCGTTGGCACTCGCGACAGCGACAGCGTCGGTTGGGCGATGTAATTTCGCGGGTTCTTTTTGATTTGGTCTGCGAACTCCGCACGCTCCTGGGCCGTCGCATGCGGCCCAATCAAGATCCCGTAGCCACCCGACTCATTCGCCGCTTTGACAACCAATTTGTCCATGTTCTCGAGCACGTATTTTCGATCGTCGTCGCGCAAGCAAACGTAGGTCGGTACGTTGGCGAGAATTTGCTCTTCGCCGAGGTAATAGCGAATCATCTCCGGCACGTAGGCGTAGATCACCTTATCGTCCGCCACGCCGGTCCCGGGAGCGTTGGCGAGCGCCACGTTGCCGGCGCGATACGCCCCCATCAATCCCTCGACACCGAGGACGGAGTCCTTGCGAAAGACCTTCGGGTCCAAGAAAATGTCGTCGACGCGGCGGTAGATCACATCGACTCGCTGCAAGCCGTCCGTCGTTCGCATGTAGACGACGTCCTTCTCCACGATCAAATCGCGTCCCTCGACGAGCTCAACGCCCATTTGCTGGGCCAAAAACGAATGCTCGTAGTAGGCACTGTTGTACACACCCGGCGTCAGCACCACGACGGTCGGATCATCGTTGTCGTCCGGCGCCAAGCTTCGCAGCATCTGGTACAGCCGAGCCGGATAATCGAAGACCGGACGCACCTGCGATGCGGCAAACACCTGCGGAAAGTTTTTCTTCATCACCATCCGGTTTTGCAGCACGTAGGACACACCCGAAGGGCAACGCAAATTGTCCTCGAGCACGTACACGGCGCCGCTGTCGTCACGGACCAAGTCGGTGCCGGTAATGTGGCACCACACATCTCGCGGCGGTTTGAGTCCCATGCACTGCGGCAGGAAAGTGGCGGCGGAATCAATCAGGTCCCTGGGCAGCACACCGTCCTTGACGATGGCTTGCTCGTTGTAAATATCGCTCAGGAAACAATTGAGCGCCTTGATCCGTTGTTTGAGTCCCGCATCAATGTGCCGCCACAAGATCGATGAAACGATGCGCGGGATCACGTCAAAGGGCATGATTTTTTCCGTGCCCGCACTGTCGCTATAAACCGTGAACGTAATGCCCATGCGATAAAGCGATCGCTCGATCATCCGTTGCCGCTCGACCAATTCGCCGCTGGGCAAGCCGTTGAGTAATCCGACGAGTGCTGCGCCCTCGGGCCGGGCATGTCCCCGCTCGTCCAACAGCTCGTCAAAGAAGCCATCACATTGGTAACCGTCGAGCAGATGTGATGCCGATGATTGTGATTGTGATTGGGACTGGTTTTGGCTCATCGTAACAACGCACCGCTGGTAGAGAGGCTGAATGGACGTCGGGCTGGCAAACCCCACGCGCGCGAGACCGGCGCCGGCGAGTTCGAGTCCGCCTCACGAACCTCCGTCGGCCCGCAAGTGTAGCGAAAACGGCCGATCCGAGTCAGCCCCAACGCCGCAGCCACGTCTCGAGAATCAGCAGATTCCAAAGTCGATAACCGTGATTCTGCTCACTGGATTGGTGACTTTCGACGAGCTCGCGAACGGCTTCGGGGCGCATGAAGGCGGCGATTTTCGCATCCGACGCCAACAACGTTTCTCGCACCCGCTCACGCAATTCACCCCGGAACCATTTGGCGATCGGCACGCCGAATCCCATCTTGCTCCGTGTCCATATCGACGCCGGGATTAACGAACCGAACGCTTCCTGCAAAATCAATTTGCCGCGTGCGCCACGAAACTTCAAATCGACTGGCATGGACGCAGCCAACTCGACGACGCGGTAATCCAACATGGGTTGGCGAACTTCCAAGCCATGCGCCATCGAAGCGATATCGACCTTGGTCATCAAATCGCACGGCAAGTATGTGAGCACATCGCTCATTGATGCACGGGTGACAATGTCGCGGCCCTCGCTTCGACCCCATGCTTGGCTCAAGAACTCGCAGGGGTCATGGTCAGGAAGCTCGGCAACAAAGTCGTCGTTGTAGAGCGAAGCACGCAGTGATTCTGGGAAGATTTGCAACCAATTCAAATACCGACGCACCGCCGGTTGACCGAGCGCCTCGAGGAATCGCTTGCCGCGCCGAACGAGCGAACGCCGCTTGTTGGAATCGGGAAGCCGCTGGACGAGTCCGATGCCCGGGAAGCGATGCAGCGGAAAGCATCGCTGCAGGTGATGGCTCAACCATAACGCTCGGTAGCGTTCGTAACCCGCGAATAATTCGTCGCCACCATCGCCCGAGAGAGCGACGGTGACTTTTCGCTTGGTCAGCTCGGAGAGGTACCAGGTGGGTACCGCCGACGAATCACCAAACGGCTCGTCATAGTGCCACACCAATTGATCGAGCAAGTCGATGCCGCTCGGATTGACCTCGAATCGCTCGTGGTGGGTGCCCAAGTGCTTGGCGACTTCGGCGGCGTAATGCGTCTCGTCAAACTCGGCTTCCGAGAACCCGATGCTGAACGTATTGACGGGCTGCGGCGACTGGGCCTGGGCCAGCGCCGTGATGACGGACGAGTCGATGCCCCCGGAGAGGAACGAGCCGAGCGGCACGTCCGCCTGCAATCGCAATCGCACTGAATCGGTCAACAGTTCACGGAGTCGCTCGACCGCGACTTCACGCGTCATCGCGATTTCGCGCGACGGATCAAAATCCCAATACTGCTCGACCGTCAAACGGCCATTCTCGTACACGGCGAAATGTCCCGGCGGAAGCTTGTGGACGCCTTTCCAGATCGTCCGCGGGTGTGGGATGTATTGATAAGTGAGGAACTCATCGATGGCGGTCGGATCGATCTCGTTGCAAACACCGGGCACGGCCGCGAGACATTTGAGTTCGCTCCCAAAAACCAGGCGATGCTCGTTGAACGTGTAGTACAACGGCTTTTGGCCGATGCGATCGCGCGCCAACACCATCCGGCCTCGCGGGGCGTCCCAGAGGCCGATCGCAAACATCCCATTCAGATGCGAGAAGCAATCGGTGCCGAGGTCCTCATAAAGGTGCAGGATCGATTCGCCGTCACCGTCGGTGGAAAAACGGTGTCCGCCGCCTTCGAGTCGTCGCCGCAGATCTCGAAAGTTATAAATTTCGCCATTGAAAACCAGTTGCACCGAGCCGTCTTCGTTGGGCATCGGCTGGGAGGCGCCCGCGAGATCGATGATGCTCAAGCGACGAAAGCCCAATGCCGCACGCGGTCGTGAACTGTCCAGCGACGAAGCACTCATCCAAGTCCGTGCATCGTCGGGACCACGGTGCGAGATCGCCGTGGTCATCGCCTCAAGTGTCGGGCGATCGATCGCAGCATTCGCTGCTGACCAGGTGCCCCCAGTAATTCCACACATCCCGCTGTCTATCCTGTTCGATGCTGTCGCCTGATGAACCCGCAGGTGGGGCGGGGGGCGTTGGCATTATTTTTCGGTGCGCACGTGAAACGGAGTGTGAATCGACTGCATCTCATGAAGCATGAATGGCTCGCAAGTCAGCGATCAGATCACGCATGAATTGGTACCGATCACCGGGACGTTTTTGTAACGCCTTCATCACGACGGCGTCAGCGGCTGGCGGGATGTCGCGTTCTGGAGATCGCTCGCTCGGCGGGACGACCTTGGTGTGTTTGATGTTGTGAAATGTTTCGTCAATGTTCGCGCCGCGAAACGGTTCGCGCAGCGCGAGCATTTCATAGAGGACGACGCCGGCGCTGAACACGTCCGTTCGCTCATCAATGCTGCGGCTTCCATCGACCTGTTCCGGCGACATGTACAGCGGTGTGCCGGGGCGTTGTCCGCCACCGGTCAACGTTCGCAATTGGTCGTTGGACTCTTCCGTTTTCCTGAGCACACTTTGGCGGATCGCTTCGTTGTCGTCCGTGTGCCCCCAAACTTTGGCCACGCCCCAATCCAACAAGATGACTTCGCCAAAGTTACCGACCCAAATATTCTCAGGCTTCACATCCCGATGGATGACGCCGCGAGCGTGGGAATAGGCGAGTGCCTGGCAGGCGCCGATGAGGATCTCGAGTCGCTCGGTCACGGGGTACGCCGCGATCGTCGCTTCGTCGCCGCGGGCAATCCGTTTGAGGACTTCGAAAAAGTTTTCGCCCGAAATCCGTTTCATCACGAAATAGATCCCTTCGTCGGGATCGTCGCCGATGTCGTAAACCGGAACCGTGTTGGGATGCTGGAGTTGGGCCGTGACGCGGGCTTCACGCAGCAATCGGCGACGTTCACTGAGGTCAAAAATGTTTTCGGGCAGCAGCGACTTAATCGCCACGGTGCGACCGGTGACGCGATCGAACGCGGATCGCAGAATTGCACTGCCGCCACGCGCCATGTCGCGAATACCGGTGTAACGAGCCAACCCCGGCGGCACATCGCGGGGTAAATCTGGGTCGGTGCCCGAAAGCAGGATCGTGGGTTCTGGTGCAGCCATCGCCGAACAACGTGAGCGGTTGAGAACGTACCTTCAATTTGACTGCCATCAGTCTACGCGGATCGGGCGGAGGAATGTAGAATGGGGCGATCGGGAGAACCGCCAAGGCTACACTTTTCACCCCCCACTCCAGGTGTCCGTTGGTCGCCAAACTCGGTGCTGTCGAAACGCTCGCCGACCGTCTCGTTGATCTGGGCGGGATTTGGCCCCGCCGCATTCGCGTCAGCCCGCCAGTCGGGACAGCCAGGATCGACAAGTTCCCCCACTCGATTCAGCCGAGTAGGCGAGCACCCTTCAACTTTCTCGTTCCCTTTTCCAAAGTCCGTTAGCGATGTCACGACACACGTTTGCGTCTCGTTCGTTTAGCCGCTTCCTTCTCTGCGCCTTGGTCGCAATGGCTGCGGTTACTCGGACATCAACGGCGATCGCCTACACGCCCGAAGATCCCGAAGTGAAAGCGATGATCGAGAAGGGGTTGCGATTCTTGGAGAGCCAGCCCGAAGACAAGATCACGGTGTCCGCTTACATGGGCAAAGACGCCCAACCGGTCCTCGTCGCCTATGCCCACCTCAAGTACGAGCACGACCATGATTCGCCTATCGTGAAAATGGGACTCAAGTATGCGATGCCTTACGTCAATTCGGTCAAAGCGAATGGCGGTCGCGTGAATATTCCCACATCGAAAGCTTTCGACGCCAGTGTTTATGAGATCTCGGTAGTCATCCTGTTTTTGGCCGAGTACGATCCGATCCTGTACAACGCTGACTTGAAGATGCTCGGCAACGCCTTGATGAATTTGCAGTTCTCGACCGGCGGTTTTGGTTATCCCCATTACGAGACTGGCGATATCTCGCAAACCCAGTACGTCGCACTTGCCGCTTGGACACTCGACTATGCGGGGGTGGATGTCTCACTCGATCGACTCAACCGAATGCTCGGATGGTTGATGCGAGTCCAAGACCGCAACGGCAACTGGCCCTACCAAGCCGTGGATCCGGGTGTCGGACGAGGTCCGATCTCGCAACCAAAAGAGGAAATGTCGGTCACAATGGGACTGGCCGGTGGCAGTACCGCACTGATCACGGCGGACATATTCCGCATTTGGGAAAACACGACCAACGCGAATAAAGTCCAGGGACTTCCCAAGGCGCTCAAACCAGTCGATCGCTCGGACGTCGTTGCTGAACGACGAAAAAAATCGCCCGTCAAACCGGAGCAGGTCATTCGTGCGCTGCGTGGGATGGAATCGTACCGCAGCCAAAGCCCCTATCACCGCGAGAAGAACGGCGACTGGTACTATTACATGATCTACACCCTCGAGCGCTATGAGAGTTTCTTTGAGTTGGCGACTGGCAAACCGTCGGACCCAGCCTGGTATGACAACGAAGTCAAAACGTTGATGGGCGTGCAAGATGCCAGTGGCGCCTTCGGCGTCAAGGATGCTGCCAAATCGAATCCGGCGGTGAGCACCGCTTTTGCAGTGTTGTTCTTGATGCGAAGCAGCCAGCGGGCCATCGCCAGCGTTAGCAAGGGGACTCTCCAGGGCGGTTACGGCATCCCCAAGGACACCGCTGACATCCAGGTCAAGGGATCGCAAATTGTATCAAAGCCGGTCGCCGAATCGGTCGAAAACTTGCTCGGGCTGCTCGAAGACGACGGCGCTAATAGCATTGAAGGTAAGTCGATTCCGGAGAATTTGAAACTCGAATCCGACCCCGCCAAACGCAAGGCTCAACTCGATCGGCTGATGCGACTCGTCCGCGGTAGCCAGTCGTGGCAAGCGCGGCGTGTGGCCGCCCGATTACTAGGTTCCAGTGGCGAAATGGCCTCGGTGCCACCTCTGATCTTTGCACTCAGCGACGGTGACAAGATGGTTCGAGCCTATGCGCTCGATGGACTCAATTTCATTAGCCGAAAATTCGAAAGCGAGAAATCGCTCGCCGAAGCTTCACCCGCGGAAATTATGAAAACCCAAGATGAATGGGTGCGTTGGTATCGCACGATCGATCCCGCATTCATTTACACCGATGGTTCTTGATTGGTGTCCGCTAGCGTCCCCGCTGTCAGCCTCTGCATTCCGACGTACAACGGTGCGTCGTACCTCGGCGCGACCCTGGCGAGCGCCGAGGCCCAGGACTTCGACGACTTAGAAATCGTCCTCTCGGACAGCGGTTCGACGGATGGCACGCTAGAAATCCTTGATTCGTTCAAGTCTCAATCGCGGTTTCCCGTTCGCCGCTTGCCGCCGCCCGGCCCCGGAATGGTCGTCAACTGGAATCACTGCATCGATCGCGCTAGTGGACGCTACCTCAAGTTTCTGTTCCAAGACGACATCCTCGCACCGGACTGTGTTTCTCGAATGGTCGCGTTGGCCGACGAAGACCCTTCGATCGGCATGGTGTTTTCGCCGCGTGAGCTACTCATGGACGACGACGCGAGACGTCATCCGTTCTGCTGCAAGATGGAACAGGAAAGTGGTCATGTGCATCGGGGTTGGAAGCGACTCGATCGATTGCAAGCGGGGCGTCTTCTGCTCGCCGATCCGGGACTCGTGACCCACGGACCGCTCAACAAAATTGGTGAGCCATCCAACGTGCTCCTTCGCCGTGACACGCTCAAGCGTGTCGGCAATTTTAACCCGCGGCTCCGACAAGTCGTGGACCTCGAAATGTGGTGGCGAATCATGGGCCAGAGCAACGTCGGCTTTATCGATGCGCCCCTGGCCTCATTTCGTGTTCACCCGCAACAGATGAGCGTCGCCAATAGCGACCCGCTTAGCGTGATCGCCGAACTCAAGCGATTCGCCGAAGTCGTGCTCGACGCCGATTACGCGAGTGCATTCACCGAGACGACCCGTAACGAACTGCAGCGTTGGCGTCGCAAGAACCTGGCGATGCAGTATCTCTATTTGCAATACCGCAAACCCGTCCACTGGCTCCGCGCCCAAGTCGGATTGCGCGAGAGTGAAAGCTGGAAGTCACTGTTCACGCAACGAAGTCCGTGAGCTAACCCGCCTTCGGACGAAGCGGTTTGAATGTCGATTTCAGCGGACGAAATACGGACTTGACTCGGGCAAAAACGTTGTAGAGCGAGCGTCCCATCACAGTCCGCCCGTAAAGTTCGATGGCGCGCAGCGAGCCTGGGTTCTCGGCCATCAGTGCTCGAGCGTGCTTACGGACGGTGCCGATGTGACCGCCATCCCAGGCGTCGCTCGCGCAGCGGACGTGGTAGTCCTTCATCGCCGTCGGATGCCAGGAGCCTTCGATGACCGGAAGTTCCCGCGTCAGCCCACGACGCGTGTAAGCGTCACGCAGCGCTAGCATCACGACTTTGTTTTGGTCCTCGAAATGCGCAGCACTGGCCCTCGAAACATGTTGACGTTGCCGAATCAAGACGTCCTCCAAATTAGCGATTCCGCCGATCTCGGTCAGACGCAAAAACAAATCATAATCCTCGGCATAGTTTCGTCCGTCCTGGTAACCACCCGCGGCGATCACCGCCTCACGGCAAAACATCATGCACGATTGCATCAGCGGATTTCGGCCCGATAGCAATTCCGACTCGACCTCCTCACAAGAAGTCGGGAACGAGCGATTGACCAATGGGTCACCCTCCGCGTCGACGAGCAACCCGGCGGCGCCCACGGCAACGATATCGGGACGACTCGACAAAAAATCGTACTGGCGCGACAGCCGCGCCGGTAGCATCGCATCGTCATTGTCCAGCGCCGCGATGAAGGGAGCGCGAGCAGCGTGAATACCCGTGTTGCGAGTCGACACAATTCCGGCGTGCGGCATCGGCATGACGCGAATTCTCGCATCCGACTTCGCGTACCGCTGCAGGATCGACAACGAATCATCAACGGAACCATCGTCAACGGCGACC
>JBBSJZ010000116.1:0-13090 GCA_038256795.1 Pirellulales bacterium
ACTGCTTGTAGAAGTGAACTCGGATGGACTTAATGCAATTATGCCGAGTTACGACCAGTTGCTGCATACAACGCTGACTGTTGTGAGTAATATCGTCTACCCTTCAAAGATTCTTCCCGAGTCGGGACCGATGAATGACCGACTCTCAATCTACCACTTCATCGACTCCGCAGACGCTAATGCCAACGATGGTATCCTGCGATTCGCCGATACTCTAGGAGAAGACTCGGACGATTTGGCGATCGTCCTTCCGATAGACGACTGCTACCAACTCGAATTCGACCTTAAAAGGTCGCCTCATCCGGACTTTACCTCACATCCGGGTGCAAGCCAGCGCATATTGACTTTTACACCTACCTTCCCCGGGATGCGATTGGGGGTGTTGGATTTCCTTCGTGAAGGCGAGGTCGTTGGATCTCTCCAATTGCAAGGCAACGGAGTTTCCCCGCTCCCACTAGCAGTTGACGGTTCTGTAGCAAATGTTTTTGCCGCATCGCTGGTTCAGGTGTCGCTTGAAAAGGTTGCACATGATGCGAGTCGCTACTGGGTTGAGGTTATTCCTGAAGCGAATGAAAAGCTTCTCGACATTCAACTGGTCATTCTAGATCTGTCGCTAAGCGACCTCAGCCTAACTTATCGGGCTACTTTCAGTGAGTCGGCACTTGTCGAGGTCGACGACGACGCGACTGGGCATGGCTGGTTTGTTGATCCGACGCCGGAATTGCATGAGGAGTTTGTTTGGGATGTCGTCGCCGGTCAGTATGTCGCTCCGGTGGGCAGCCCGGCCTACGGCAAAATCGATTTGCTGACGACGTTGTCCCATGAGTATGGACATGTCCTCGGCCTGGATCACATTGATCGCACTGGGTCCGTGATGGCCGATTCCCTCGCACCGGGTGTGCGCCGGTTGCCGTCACCACAGGATCTGGTCGGATTTGAATTCACCCAGTCCATCCAGACCACGACGTCCGATCTGTCGCTGGTCTATCGCACCAACAGCCTTCGACCCACTGATGTCAATGGCGATGGGACCACGACGGCGGGCGATGCACTAGCGGTCGTGAATTATATGAGTTTGCAGGCTAGCTTAAACCCGATGGAAGGCTCGCTTGTTCCCCAGGGTGGGCTCTACCTCGATGTCAACCGCGATGGTCGAGTAACGGCGCTCGACGCACTGGAAGTGATTAGCTTGCTCAGATTGGACGAGCCTCACAGCAATGCTCGTGGTTTTTCGCTTGTGCCTGACGCAGAGTTAATAACCTCATCAGCCGAGTTTTTACAACTCGCTCCTCCTGAAGGGATCGTGAATGGCAACTTTGCTGATGCCAGCCCGGCTTCGTCTGGATTTGGCTGGCAAGTCAACGGTGACGCGGCCGTTCAATCCGGCGCGATCAGGATTCGCGAAGGCGAACGGTTTCAGTCAGGCTTGAAGCAAACGTTTGCCGTCCCAGCCGGTGTGACCGCGCTGCAATTCGAAATCGTTGATTTGAGTCTTGCTGGCAACGGCAGTGGCCCTGAGGATGCGTTTGAAGTGGCACTGCTCGATGCGGCCACCGGTCAAGCATTGGTCGGAACCGCGATTCCGCTGGTCAACACCGACGCGTTGCTGAACTTGCAGCACGGTGGCTCGGCGTTCTTCGCCAGCACCGTCCGTCTGCCCAATGTCGGCCAATCCGGTGTCGATAAGCTGCCAGCCGTGCCGACGATCGTGACGATTGACTTGTCAAGCGTCCCGGCGGGTACCGCAGCGACCCTGTATTTCGATCTGCTTGGGTTTGGCCAAGCGGGTAGCTCCATCACGATCGACAACGTCAAGCTGATTAGCGGCGAAGTGCCGGAGTTGAGTTTCTCGCTCGATGCGGCCAGCGACTCGGCGACGATTGGTGATGATGTGACAAATGTTTCGCCCGTTGACGTGGTTGGATCGACGCTAGCGGGGGCGATGGTGGCGATCGACATCGACGGCGATGGCTTTGATGATGGATCGACGGTCGGGGCGACCGACGGCACCTTCCGCTTTGACGATCTCAACCTGATCGAAGGAGCCAACAAGATCAGCATTCGGGCAGTCAACGGTGACGCCGAAACGATTGCCTCACGCAATGTGATTGTCGATCGCCAAGCACCCAGTGGCTCGCTTGCCATCCTGGTTGCCGGCTTCTACACCAACGTCGATAGCGGTTACGTTGATGTTCAATGGAATGATGCCGGCGAAGCAGGCTTGGATCCGGCAAGCTTCGATGCGACGGATATCCGGCTGTCCGGCGTGACAGTGGATTCGGCAATGCATCTTGGTGGCGGGCTGGTGCGCTATCACTATGGCAATGACGGCGACAAGTTGAGCGAAGGCGATGTCAACTTCACGATCGTGGCCGGTGCAGTCAGCGATCGCGCAGGCAACACAAACGGGTCTCGCGAACAAACATTTTCGTACGATGGCCAGCTGCCCAGTGGCGTGTTGCTTTCGCCAACACCCGCAGCCCTGATCAAGGTTGATGCTGGCTATGTCGATGTCGCCTGGACCGATGCCGGGCCTTCAGGGATCGACGTCACAACGCGCGACGTCAGCGATGTGTTGATCGCCGGAGTCACCATCGATCGAGCGGAAGATCTGGGCAACGGCCAGATTCGCTATTGGTACAACGACGACGGCAACACCCTTCCCGATGGAACGATCGACGTCTTGCTGGTTGCCGGCGCAGTCAAGGATGTCGCGGGGAATCAATCGCCAACAGCTACGTTTAACTTTACACTCGATCGACTGGGGCCAACCGGTGAGTTGATTTCGCCGCTTCACGACCGCTTCACCAAGTTTGACAACGGCTACGTGGACATCAATTGGACCGATCGCGGCCTAGCAGGGGTTGATCCGTCGACTTACGGCGTTGGCGACATCACGGTTAGAGGGGTCACGATCGATCGAATCGAGCCACTCACCGCTGGTAATGTTCGCTACTGGTACAACGACGACGCGGACAGTTTGCCACAGGGCGAAATCGTCGTGACTTTCCCGGTGGGTGCCGTCGCCGATGGAGCGGGCAATCCGAGTCAGGCGACAACCGAATCGTTCGGATTCGATTCGCTTGCTCCTTTTGGCAAGCTAGTCTCGCCGACACCCGGTTCCGCAATCAACGTCGATGCTGGCTACATCGAGATCGACTGGGATGATGCGGGTACTTCTGGGCTGTTCGACAACTACTTTGACGAATTCGATGTGACGATCACCGGAGTGACGGTCGATCGCTACGAAGTACTCGGCGGTGACATCGTTCGCTACTGGTACGGCGAGGACGGTGATCGGCTGCCCCAAGGAGTGATCGAAGTCTTTTCGCCAGCCGACTCGGTTGGAGACTTCGCTGGGAACGGAAATCTTGAACTGTCGCAATCGTTCGCGTTTGACTCGCTCGGTCCGATCGGAGAATTGGTCTACCCAGCTCCTGGCGCTGAGACCCGTGAAGACAAAGGCTACGTCGAAGTTCGCTGGACTGATCGCGGAGTCGCCGGCGTTGATGTCGCGAGCTACGGCACGAGCGACGTTACAGTGTCCGGGGTCGACATCGATCGCGTTGAAAACCTTAGCGGCGGAGTCATTCGGTACTGGTACAACGACGATGGGGATTCGCTTGCCGGGGGAGTAGTCGCAGTCAACAGTGAAGCGGGCGCCGTGTTTGACACCGCCCTGAACCCCAGTGAATCGCTATCGGCGACCTTTACATTCAGTGCCGCCGCCAGTGACCCGCAAGATGTCACCGATCGAGTCACCGTCAATTTTTCCAGCCGATTCTACAATCGGCAAACAGGCATCTATGGCTACTACGTGACAATCACGAACAAGTCCCTGGGAGTGCTCAAGGCACCGCTGCGACTGATGATGACCGAAGTGGGACCAGTGGGCACGGTCATCCCCAACGCCGATGGGACTGCTGCCGATGGCACGCCGTACTATCAATTCAATGAAACCAGCTTGGCTCCCGGCCAGACGACCAACAACATTATCGTGACGATCAAGCCGCCTGCTCGCCAAGCCTACAGTTTTGTTCCGAAAGTGTTTGCGATCGTTTCCACCTCCGCCGCTGAGGGCGAATTTGCGCCGTCTTTGTCAAGTGGCTCTGCCCAAGCCGTGTCGAAAGCTCTGTCGGACGATGATCGAGTCACCGACAGCACAGAGTTCCCCAACAGTCGGTATGGGACGGCATCGAAGCCGAAACTTCAGAATGTTGTTGATCGCTACGACGTCAATGCGGACGGACGCGTATCTGCGTTGGACGCGCTTGAAGTGATCAACGCGCTCAATCGTGGAAGCGACTTGATGCCGCCCGATATGGCCGAGGCGATTGGCGACGTCGCGAGCTTGTGGGTGGACGTCAACGCCGATGGGAAGTCGACAGCGCTAGACGCCCTCGACGTGATCAACGAAATGAACCGACGCCAATTCGCTACGTCATTCATCCCCTACCAGGGCGAACAAATCACGTCGACTGTTCAGGTAAACAAAGATTTCACCGACGAAGTCTTCGCCGGTTTGAACGATGAGGACTCGAATCCTCCAAGCAGCGAAACCGCCAACTGGGCCGCCGATTTACTCGTTTCCGATTCCACGCAATTCGCGGACAGTGAACCCTCCTTGGAGGAATCTGACGAGCAATCGGATTGCCTCGAATTTGTTTTGAAAAGTGAGCGGTCTTGGCTAATCTAGCCCCAGTTAGCTAATCTAGGCCCAGTCAAATTCTCACCTGTTTTGGCATCCAATAGAACAAGAAACGCGTTATGAACTCCCGAGCCTCACGTTGGTTGATCCTAATTTCGGCAACACTGTTTGTCTGCCAGTCCGCAACCGCAGGAGTCATGAATGGCGATTTCTCGGATACGAGTGGTTCGCCATTCGCGCACTGGACAACGCTTTACGGCAACGCGCCTGTTGACGGCGGCGGCATTGCAATGTTCGACGTTATTGATTTTTTTGATGAGTCGCAGCTCGAGCAAACGTTCACGCTCCTAACCCCCGCGAACGCGTTATCATTCGAGTTCAACTTATCGAGTGTTCCCGGAGGATCTCTTGATGTTTTTGGCTTAGATGTTTTTCAAGTAACTCTTTTTGACGCCTTCGGAGATGTACTCTTTCCGATCTCTTCTGGCGTGTTTGGTGACCCTCGATTCTATGGATTCGATTCATCCGGCAACGAATTCAAGTCGAGTCAAGCAACCGTCGAAAATTTTGCCATCGGCGCCGAAGTTTGGAAACGCGTGAGCTTGGACATCTCATCCTTGGTCTCGCAGCAATTGACGCTCGAGTTTTTGCTTCTCGGTGACGATGACAGTCGATCGACGACAGTGCTGCTTGATAACGTGGTGGTTAGCCAGGCCACTGCGGCCGTCCCCGAACCGGCAACAATCGCGATTTGGGCGTTCCTCGGCACCGCAACGTTAGGCCTAGGTCGGAAGCGCAAACCGATTCCGGTCGACGGCCGCAAACAATCATCATGTATCCATTGAAAGCAGGTTTCGTCTTTTAAATCATTCGCGAACCTCTAGAAACGACTGGGCCTCGAATTTCGATAGCTCCAGTGAAAGAATTGTAAGGCGAAAGTCACCTCAGACTGGCGAAATTTCGCTTGAGTGAACGCCTCGTCTTCAACAGTCCCCGGCTTTCCTGCTCGAGAGTTCCAGGCGATCTTTCAGTTCATTTTTTGCGTTCACCATCGCTCGTTTTTTGGGCTCATCCGGGTTTATCGTGGATTCGGTAGAGTTCTCCAGCAAGGAGACTCACCGTGCAACACAGAGAACGTTACCAACAGATACGCGGGCTTTCGTCACCCTGGACCGTGGCCGATGTTAAGCTTGACCATGAAGCTCAAGAGATCCGCGTTCACGTCGAACATGTACGCGGTGCCACGTTCCTCTGCAGCGAGTGTGGCAGCGAGTGCCCGATTCATGGCCATGCCGACGAGCGTCGTCGGAGACACCTTGATTCGTGCCAATTCAAGATGGTTTTGATTGCGAAGTCAATTTGATTGCGAAGCCAAGCGTTGCCACCCAGGCGTCGCCGGATCGATCACGCGACGCCGGGGTGAGATTGAAGACTTCGCCCGGCCGGCACTCGCTCAACCGTTATAGCTGGACCATATCGGCCACGATCGGCGGTAGGTGGGCAAGCGTTGCCGCCACAGTGGAATCTTCCACCAGTTCTACGGGTTTCGTGTCGTGGGCTTTGGCGCTTCCACTTTTGAGTGACGGTATCAAGGTCAATGTCTCGAACACGGATGCCAAACGTCGGACTTCGATTGCAGGCGAGATACTCGGAAATGATCCGGTCGTATTCACGGATCGACGTCTTGCTGTTCCAGGGACCGAGCAAATAGTCACGGCCGTTAATGGTGACACGGGCACCACCGGACGAGTGCTTGCGGTACTTGGGGACCGTTTAGGAGAGCCTTGGCATCGGATGCACAACCTTTCACTAAGCTAAACGGGAATGTTCCCGTTTGGGTAGGCTTGAAAGTGTGCTCTGCCAACATAGGCAGGTCGCGGGACGTCCCGCAAATCACGGTTTTATAATCAAGTGAGGGCGCTGGGACTCGAACCCAGGACCAACGGATTAAAAGTCCGTTGCTCTACCGACTGAGCTACGCCCTCGGGGGGATGGTGGATCTTCTCTTCCACCGAAAAAATAACCCGGAGCTTAACTGCATCCGGGCCATTGTCGCTGAACCACTGGTCCGTCGCACGAAAACCCCCGATGCGCGAGGGAGATCATGATGCGGAATGTGGTCGGTCATTGAAACGGAGCGGACAGGATTCGAACCTGCGGTACAGTTTGACCCGTACGCCGATTTAGCAAACCGGTGCTTTCGACCACTCAGCCACCGCTCCTACTGTTTCATTTCGTCGTCCAGACAAAGTCTCGGACCAGCGAATTGTGCTGAATCACCCGGGGGAACGCAAGGCGTTGATTGCCAGGTAACTCAACTTCTCCAATCCAGCGGACACATTGGACCTCGCCGAGGTTCAATTTAGTCCTAAAATAGACCGTTTCCAGTTCTTTATCGCGGGTAGCTCCATGACATGTTTGCCGCCGGAACACACTTCGGGATGGTTGACCCAGGTCAGTCGAAAGGCAATGGCGACCGAATTTGTGGTGATGTTGGCGGCCGAGCCGGCGAGTTCGGTCGAAGCGGCCGTCGAAGCATTGGAGCTAGTTGACGCGATCGAAGCACGCTTGACGATCTATCGGCCGGATAGCGAGATCAGCCGTGTCAATCGCGAAGCAGCGTCAAAACCGGTCCAGGTGAGCGAATCGACCTTCGCCGTGTTCGAGAAGGCTGTCCAGTGGAGCCAGCGAACGGGGGGGCTATTCGACATCACGGCGGGGCCGCTCGTTCAGGCGTGGGGCTTCACGGAGCGACGCGGGCGGCAACCGAGCCGACGCGAGCTTGATGCGGCATTGGCGGTCGTGGGCCACGAAAAGCTGCTGCTTAACGCAAGCCAGCGGACGATTGCCTTCGCCGTACCGGGGATGTCGATCAATCTGGGGGGCATTGGCAAGGGATTCGCGCTGGATCAAGTGGCGGAGCGTTTGGTCGAGCGTGGGATCGGTAATTTCTTGATCCACGGGGGCCAAAGCAGCGTACTCGCTCGGGGTGATCAAATTCCCGATCCAGCAGCGGCGGATGGGGTTCCGCGTGGATGGGCGGTGGGTATCGAACACCCGACCCGTCCAGACCGGCGTTTGGCCGGGTTCTGGCTCCGCGATGCGGCTCTCGGAACGAGCGGTTCAGGCAAGCAATTCTTTCATCATCGAGGCCAGCGATTGGGGCATGTGATCGACCCTCGCAGCGGCGCCGCGACCACGGATCTGGTCTCGCTCACGGCCATTGCAACAACCGCGACGGATGCCGACGCGGCGGCGACCGGTCTATTTTTGGTCGGCAGTGAGCGGCTGCGGACACTGGTGGCCGAGCGTCCGACATCCCTGGCCGAGCCAACATCGCTTCAAAGCGATGAGTTTGCGGACTCGCGAGACGTCGGCCTCGCCGCTTGGCCGTTATTGTGGGTCCAAATGACGAGCCGTGAGCATGAGTGCATCGCTACCGCGAGTGGCGAATGGGATTGGATCGATCCGCCAGCAATGGCCCCCTCAAGTCGCGACGACTCCGGCCAGCGGCACTGACCCCTCGACCCCCATCAAGCCCCGCCATCGGGCTTGCCTTCGTGACCGTCGGTTCGGTATGAGGAATCTCCGGCCGGAGGTTCCGTGCCGACCGATCCATTTTTACGCACTCAACAAGAGCGTGGCAGGATGCTACGAGACTCGCTTCACAGCATCGACCAACACCGCGTCGACCAACACCGCGTCGATGCGGGTAGCGCCGCGCAGCCGCGTTCGCGGTTCGTCGCCGGTCCGTCGTGGATCCTTGTCGCTGCGATGCTTGCGCTGGCAACGGGGCTGACAACCGGTTGCACTTCGCTGTGGCCTGGTCGCAAGGATGACGCTCATGACAAGCAACTCAACGACTTGATGAAAGTCCCGGAGCCGCCGGACTTGATTCGTGAAGCCGGCGCCCCCCGTGGGCTGAACGAGATCGCGATCGAGGGTGTGGCCGCCGTCAATGCTTTGCCTGGAACCGGTGGCCCAGCCGATCCGTCGATTTACCGGCAACAGTTGATTGAGGAGATGAAGACGAATGACGTCAAGGACCCCAACCTGTTTCTCGAGTTGCCTGAGACAGCACTCGTGCGAGTCCAGGCGATCATCCCAGCGGGCGCCCGGCGAGGTGACGAAATCGACTTGCAAATCATGACACCCCCGCGAAGCAAGGTGACCAATCTCCACTCGGGTTGGTTGTTGGACACGCGGCTGCGACAGCAGATTCGCATTCAAAATTCGGTGCGCCAAAGCGAAGTGATGGCCGTGGGCATCGGTCCCGTGCTGACGCGAGCGGATTACGAGGGGGGCGCTGAAGAAACGCATCGCATCGAGGGTCGCGTGATTGGCGGCGGACGGGTGCAAAATGATCGAACACTCGGTTTCGTCTTGAGGCCTGAGTTCCAGCACGTGAAAATGTCGGCGGGACTCGCCGGCGCGATCAACCATCGCTTCTACTTCTTTGACGGCACGACGCGTCGCGGGATCGCCAAACCGACGGAGGACGACTACATCGAAATTGATGTCCACCCCAGGTATCGCGGCCAAGAAACTCGCTTGATGGCCATCATTGGTGCGATCGGCGTGAAGCCGGAATCGTCGGCTACCCAGGCGCGTCTGATCGAGCTGAGCAAGCGATTGAAAGAACCCGCGACGGCAGCGGATGCTGCGAATCAACTCGAGGCACTCGGTGAAAGCGCGATCCCGACGCTCACCGAATCGCTAACGACGAGCAATCCCGAACTCAAGTACTATGCGGCCGAAGCACTCGCTTACCTGGATCGGGTCGAATCGATCGCGCCGCTTGAAGAGTCCATTCGTAACGTGGCGGCGTTCCGTCACCCCGGTCTCGCGGCGCTCCAGGGGATGGAGTCGCATGAAGCACTCGCCGCACTCAAACGGTTGATGGACCAATCGAGTTTGGAAACTCGCTATGGCGCGTTCTGTGCCATTCGACGACGTTCCGACGGCAAGACGTCGCTCGGCGGAAAGTCCATCGGCACAGCATTGAAGCTGTACAGGATCGCCAGCCAGGGTTCACCCGCCGTGGTAATCTCGACGCGCGAAACTCCAGAAATCGTCTTATTCGGCAACGTCAGCTCCCTCGAAATTCCGGACTTTCTGTTCGGCAGTGACGGATTGTTGCTCAAGCCCGACACGTCGCAATCGGGTCAAATTCACATCAGTCGGTTTCAAGCGGGCCAGGCGGACAAACGCGTGACGGTCTCCGGCGGAGTCGATGCCGTCATCGCCGGGATTGTCGCCGTCGGCGGCGGTTACGGCGACGTCGTGAACACCCTTCGCAATGCCAAAGCGGCAGGATTCCTTCGAGATCAATTGGCATTGGACCCGCTGCCAAAATCGCTTCGGACGTATCATCGCGATGACTCACCGAGTTTGGAAGACACACCCATTCCGGCGGGAGAACGATCGCCCCAATCGCAAGATTTCTGATGCGAGGTAGAATAGTGGTCTACACCCAGACCACTATTCTTGCCTAGGTATTTCCGTTGAAGAGCCGTTCTCGTCTCGTTGCTGTTGTGCTCGGCTCGATCGGCCTCGTCGCGGTCGTGCTCGCGATCGGCGGCGGTTTGGCTCGGTTCAAGTATCTACAGATCACTGCGGCGAGCCTGCAGAAACCGCCACCGGAGATGCCGGAAGCGGTCACCATCTTGCCCGCGAGCTCCTTGGCTATTCGCGCCTCGGCGACCGCGATCGGTACGATTCGCGCACCCCGTTCGATCACGTTGCAAAATGAGGTCGCTGGCCAAGTCGAAGCGATCGGATTTCAGCCTGGTGATATCGTCGATACCGGCCAAGTTCTCGTTCGGCTCGATCACGCCGTCGAAGACGCGATGCTGCTTTCAGCCATCGCGAAGCAAAGAATGGCCAAGTCCATGCTCGAGCGCAATCGTCGTGTGGCGTTGGCCAACGCGTCGAGCGCCAACGAGATCGACCAAGCCGAAGCGGACATGGCTCAAGGCGACGCCGAAGTCGCGAGGTTGAAAGCGATCATCGAAAAGAAAACGCTCATCGCGCCGTTTCGAGCCAAAGCCGGACTGATCGATACCCATGTCGGCCAATACCTGAGCGAGGGCACCGAGCTCACGACGTTGCAAGGCATCGACGACTACGTCGAGGTCGACTTCATGATGCCCCAGTCCGTGGCTGACGTCGTGGAGATTGGCCAGAACGTGACGTTGCTGCTTGCCGAGGAAGATCTCGAGGCGACGCTCATTGCGTTGGATGCGATTGCGGATCGCTCGACCCGTAACCTGCTCGGACGCGCCAAGCTGCCGAATCCGCCGGCGTACTTGCAACCCAACGATGCGGTGAAAGTACGCGTTCAATACGGACCTGAGATGGACGTAATCGCCGTCCCCGCCGAGGCGCTGCGTCGTTCGCCGACGGGGTCGTTTGTTTACGTGGCCGAGGCCGATCAATCGGGAGCCCTTCGCGCCACGAGCCGCCGCGTCATCGCCGGCCAAGCCGCCGGTGATCTCGTCGTGGTGAACGGAGGCATTGAGGCCGGAGAGGCCGTCGTCGTCAGCGGCTCGTTCAAGCTCCGGGATAACGCCATGGTTGCGGATAGCACCCGGGGTGAGTCGCCGACGAGCGGTGCAGAGTCAAAAGCGGGTGACTCGATCTCACGAGTGAGTTTGTAGGTTTCCATGCGCAGCATCACCGACATCTTCATCAAGCATCCCGTCCTCGCGATCGTCGTCAATTTGGCGATCGTGTTGATCGGGATTCGAGCGATCTTCCTGCTGCCGATCCAGCAGTATCCGAAGCTCGAGAGCACGTCGATCTTGATCAGTACGGTGTACGTTGGCGCCAGTGCCGAAACCGTACGCGGTTTCCTCACGACACCGATCGAACGTGCGGTCTCTGCGATCGCGGGAGTTGACTACATCGAATCGAGTAGCACGTCGGGGATCAGCACCATCACGGTGCGATTGAAACTGAACCACGACAGCACCCAAGCCCTTGCCGAAGTCAGCGCTCGGTTGCAACAGGTGCGGCGTGAGTTGCCGGCTGAAGCGGAACCACCGGTGATCGAACTGCAGCGTGCGGATCGCCCCTACGCTTCGTTTTACCTGAGCTTCACATCGACCGAGTTTGACATCGCCGAGCTCACCGATTGGCTCACCCGCACGATCCAGCCTCAATTGTCGACGCTCGGCGGTGTGCAGCGTGTTGGCCTCGAAGCGGGACGCATGCCGGCGATGCGAATTTGGATTTCGCCGCAGCAACTTTCGTCGCTCAATCTCACTCCCGGCGATGTCTACGCCGCACTCAAACGCAACAACTTTCTCGCGGCGATCGGCCGCGTCAAGAGCGAGCGTGTTCAAGTCGACCTGCTCACGGACACGGACTTGCGCAGCGTCGAAGAGTTTGAAGAACTAATCGTTTCCCAACGTGATGGCGCCACGATTCGATTGCGCGACGTTGCCAAGGTCGAACTCGGCGCCGAGGAGGCGAGATCGATGGCGATGTACGGTGGCGGTGAAGCGGTGTACCTCTCCGTATGGCCACTCATTGGCAGCAATGAAATCGATGTTGCGCATCGCTTGCGAGCTGAGATGCAGCGATTGCGATTGACGCTGCCCGCACACGTCGAAATGGATCTCGCCTGGGACGCGACCAAGTTCATGGAGGATGCGATTCGCGAGATCTCCAAGACGTTGCTGGAAACCGTCGCCATTGTCGGCCTCGTCGTCTTTCTTTTCTTGGGCAGCGTCCGCACGGCGTTGGTGCCGCTCGTCGCGATGCCGGTATCGCTGATCGGCGCCGTCGTGCTGATGATGCTGATGGGTTTTTCGCTGAACCTACTCACGTTGTTGGCGATCGTGCTCGCGGTGGGGCTCGTCGTCGATGATGCGATCGTGGTGGTGGAGAATGTGCAGCGTCACGTGCAATTGGGTGAGACGCGCATTCGCGCCGCGATCATTGGTGCCCGCGAGCTCGTCGGCCCGATCATCGCGATGACGATTACGCTCGCCGCCGTCTACGCCCCGATCGGATTCCAAGGTGGACTCACCGGGATGCTGTTTCGCGAATTCGCCTTCACGCTCGCCGCCGCCGTGGTGGTTTCCGGGTTTGTCGCGGTCACGCTCTCGCCGGTGATGAGCGCGATGATGATGCATCCCTCGGGCGAGGAAGGTTTTCTCACGCGGTTCGTGAATCGACGCTTCGAAACGATCCAGCGCCTCTATGCAGTACTGCTGCGTGGCGCGATCGCGCTCCGCTGGTCGATCGCTTTTGCCACCTTCTTGATCGCCATCGCCGCCGTGCCGTTGTACATCCTCAGCGGCAAAGAGTTGGCGCCGGTCGAGGACCAGTCTGCGATCGCGGTGATGCTCGAGGCGGCTCCGGATGCGACGCTGGAAAGCACCTCAAAATGGGCGACTGAGCTGGCGACAATACTGAAAACGCTACCAGAAACTA
>JBBSJZ010000117.1:0-13029 GCA_038256795.1 Pirellulales bacterium
CCTTCTTCGTAGCCGACGAATCCTGGAGGTGCACCGATCAGTCGACTGACGTTGTGCTTTTCCATGTACTCGCTCATGTCGATGTGCACGAGCGCGTCGGAATCACCGAACATGTATTCGGCGAGCGCCTTGGCGAGCAACGTTTTCCCGACGCCGGTCGGTCCGGCGAAAATGAACGACCCCGTCGGACGCTTCGGATCCTTGAGCCCGCTGCGGCTACGACGCACGGCTTTGGCGACGGCGGTCACGGCTTGGCTTTGGCTAACGACTCGCTTGTGCAATTCGTCTTCCATCTTCATCAACCGCATCGTGTCTTCCGTCGACAGACGTGTGAGCGGAATGCCGGTCATCTTGCTGACGACTTCGGCAATCACTTCTTCGTCAACGACACCGTCCGTTTGCTGGCTCTTGTCACGCCATTCTTGCGTGATTTGATCCTTCTTCTTGCGCAGCTTCTCCGCTTGGTCTCGCAAGTTGGCAGCCTTCTCGAAGTCCTGGTTGGCGACCGCGTCTTCCTTTTCTTTGTTGAGCTTCTCGACTTCTTCGTCGATCTCCTTCAAATCGGGTGGACGAGTCATCGTGCGCAAGCGAACGCGAGCACCGGCTTCGTCGATCACGTCGATTGCCTTATCGGGCAAGCATCGAGCCGTGATGTAACGCTCGCTCATCTCCACCGCTGCCGCAATCGCGTCGTCGGTGAATTGAACGCGGTGGTGCTCTTCGTAACGCTCGCGCAGACCCTTGAGAATCTCGATCGTTTCCTTCTTTCCGGTCGGTTCGACGATGATCTCCTGGAAACGGCGCGCCAGCGCGTTGTCCTTCTCGATGTACTTTCGATACTCATCGAGAGTGGTCGCGCCGATGCATTGGATCTCGCCCCGGGCCAACGCGGGCTTGAGCACGTTGGCGGCATCGATGGCGCCTTCAGCACCCCCGGCACCGACGAGCGTGTGCAGTTCGTCGATGAACAGGATCGTATTTTTGACGCGGCGAACTTCAGTCATCACCGCCTTGATGCGTTCTTCGAATTGACCGCGATACTTGGTGCCCGCGACCATCATCGCCAAGTCGAGTACGACGATTCGTTTGTCCGCGAGAATCTCGGGCACTTCGCCACTGATCACGCGCTGCGCGAATCCTTCGACGATCGCCGTTTTGCCGACGCCCGCTTCGCCCAAGAGGACGGGGTTATTTTTGGTGCGGCGGCAAAGGATTTGGATCGCGCGTTCGATTTCACGTTCACGGCCGATGACCGGATCGAGTTCGTTCTTCTTGGCGAGTTCCGTCAAATCGCGACCGAAGCTGTCCAGGGCCGGCGTCTTGCTCTTGCTGCTCTTTCCCGATGACGAACTGCCGCCGTCGCCACCTTCGCCGGTGCGTCCGCCACGTTCGCCAACTTCGGCACCCTCGAGCCCGTGCCCGAGCAAATTGAGCACTTCTTCGCGGACGTCTTCGAGCTTCAAACCCAGATTCATCAGCACCTGGGCGGCGACGCCTTCTTGCTCTCGCAGCAAACCGAGCAGGATATGCTCGGTGCCGACGTAGGAGTGGTTCAAATTACGAGCTTCTTCCATCGAATACTCGATGACCTTCTTGGCTCGCGGGGTTTGAGGCAACTTGCCGACGGTTACCATCTCCGGGCCGCTCTGGACCAGCTTTTCGACTTCGAGGCGGATTTTGCGTAAGTCGACCTCGAGATTCTTGAGCACGTTGGCTGCAACGCCACTGCCCTCCTTCACCAACCCGAGCAGGATGTGCTCGGTGCCGATGTACTCGTGGTTAAATCGCTGAGCCTCTTGATTGGCCAGTTGCATGACCTTGCGGGCACGATCTGTAAATCGTTCGTACATTATTCGTTACTCGTTGAAACTGGTCGCTCGTGAAACTACTGTCAAACTGGCGAATCTTTCGTCACGTACTCTTCAAAGCAAACTCTACGCCAGGACTGCGCGTGCGGGATGCCGCCCGACTTTAGACTGCAGGCAA
Organism: Pirellulales bacterium; assembly: GCA_038256795.1. Lineage (GTDB taxonomy): Bacteria > Planctomycetota > Planctomycetia > Pirellulales > Pirellulaceae > JBBSJZ01. Next base: position 1,987 of record JBBSJZ010000117.1, read on the forward strand.
CTGCGATCAAAAAAACCGCCCCGGTCATCACTCGTATGATTCTATCGGTTGCGTCGACTGTCGGGGATAGGAGCTTTTTGCAGCAGATGCGATCGATTTGTGTCGACGGCGACTGCTGGAACGCTAAAAGCGTTGCTTTCGCCCGCCCCAGCCCGCCGGAACCTGCCGCCATCGATCCAGGCGACATTCGCATTTTTTATTTTTCTGATTTCGGCGACGATCATGCGCCAGCTCGACTCGTGGTCGAATCCACGTCTGCGGTGTCTGTCAGATCGGCAGACTCAGACTCAGACTCAGACTCAGACTCAGACTCAGACTCGCTCGCCGCCGACTCCTCCGCTTCTTCTTCACCCACCAACCGCTCGATTCGCCGCTGCTCCGCCGCGACCTCCATCCACCAAGCGTCCGCGATCTCCAATCGCTTGATCTCGTCGATCAATTGACTCGCCGCATCCAATCGCCCCGTGTGCCGATATACCCCACAAAGCAGTAACAACGCCGGCGGATCTCGAGATTCAATTGCTAGCAAATCCGAGAGCAATCCTTCCGCCTCGTCCCAGTTGCCGTGCAGGTAGGCGTGCCGGGCCGCGGGGAAGCGATCGGGCTCGTCACTGACGCTGCGAGGCGAGATCAACTCGGGCAAGTCACGCATCGCTTGGACGACGAAGTACAGCCATAGTGCGACGCCGACCCAGCACCCTAAACGGACCAGACCACTGGTCAGCCATTCGGGGTAGATGAATTTCATGACGAGCATCAGGTTGAGCGCAGCGGCAAACGCGAGCGCCGACGGCACGGCGGACAATCGGCCTCGCCACCACAGCTCGGCCAGGCCAGGCCACAAACAGGTGAGGTAGTATTTGGGACTCATAGGAGGCCGACCATACGAATTTTCGCCCTGCCAGGACAAGGTGATTGCGATGCAATCTCAACCGCCACCGACACGTTCAGATCTCTGTCGAAACGTTCACTCGCTCAATCGCCCGGCGCTGGGTCCATCCCTCATCGCTCGTTTGCGTGCGAACACGAAGCCAACCGCCGCGCTCGGCGAGAACTTCGACGCTTAGCCCTTCAGCCTTCTCGATCGTGGCGGTCGTCGAGAACGTCTCGCCGTCACCGGATCGCAAGGTCAAACGCTCGGCGACCACGATGCCTCGGTCGGCAACATTGCTCGCAAGCGTCAACCACCCCAACATCCCCGCGGTGATCACTAGCAGCACCAGGGGCAGGGTGGCGACTCGCCAGAACGGAAACGGTTTACCCAACGTGCGTATGATCGCCGCACCCCAAAACACAAGCGACGCCACCACGAGTATCCACACCGCCGGGACGTAGGAGAGCATGGCGAGTTCCTTCACACCAACCACACTGATGATCGTTTCCTCGCTCGCCGACTCGGACTCCGCTGGCAATCGGCCCCGTGCAAATCTTAACTTCGTGGCCAATTCTCGATTCGCCGGATCGAGTACTTTCGCTCGTTCGTAGTTGGCAATTGCACGACCCAACGCGCCGCTTTGGAGATGCGCATTGCCAAGATTTGCATACAGCCGGCTGTTATGTACGCCAGCATCCACCAGTTGCTCGTACTTGGTCGCGGCCGCGGAAAACAACTCCTTGGCTCGCGCCGGTTCCGACTCACGCTGCTGCGTCGCCGCCGCGTAAACTTGGTGAGCTTCGACGAGCAATGCTTGTTGCTGCCCAGCGTCGAGCGTTACGAGCGCCTCCGCGGCTCGAAGCGATGGCGTGTAAAAGGTTCCGCACAACACCAACACGATCCCGCCGCGACCGGCTTTGGACATCGTCGAAGATCGAATCGATGAAGTCACGAGTGTCCGGCGCCGAGCCGATCGCGTCGTCTCGATTCGCTGCATCAGCTCTGTCGCTTCGGCGCGCCACGCAGGCATGGTTGCCGAATCGACGGGAGCATCGGATTGCTTGTGAACACGATGGATGAACGATTCCAAATCTGCCGCTTGCGGATACAAGCCTTCCAGTCGCAACGAGCCGACCGCCGCGGCCGAGTCATCCGTCCTACCGCCCGCGTAGCGAACCAGCGCTTGCACCAATTCATCACCCGACTTTGCCGATTCGACTGCCTTCGCACATCGCTGCGCGGCGGAACGAAAATTCGGTAGCCGATGCATCCCGCGCCTTCCGAATACCACCGCTGCGATCAATAACCATGCGATGGGTGGAGCCACGACCAACGGCCACCACCAACGCGAGCGACGGGGCGGCGATTGATGGACGAGTACCGCCGCCGAGTCGTCGTTCACCAAGTTCGGTTGCGTTGGAGCAAGGGGTGCCAAGGCAGTGCGTTGTTCACGCGGCCCCGTCGAGGTGACGATCGCATCCAGGGACAAAGCGTCCGCTTTACCAACCTTGATGGGAATGGGTTCACTCATCACCGTTTCAAACGACTCGGTCTCGGGATTGAAGAAACTCAGCGGGATCGCCGGGATCTCAATAATGCCTTCTTGCCGCGGCCGGATCGTGGTGGTGAACAACTTGGTGTTGCCTCGCACGAACCCGGCGAGCGGCTGGTCCGTGACTTTAAAGTCGCGGGTCAGTGATTGGATTTCGGCGAGCGGCGGCGCCTGGACCAACTTCATCGGCCCCGTCCCGGTGATCCCAATATCCATTTGAATGGGATCACCCGCTTTCACCTCCGCATTGTCGATTTGCGTGAAGATTTCGTACTTGCCGACCGTCCCGCGATAGTCCGCCGGTCGACCTGCCGTGGGGACGGGCAGCACTTCGGTTGCGTCCACTTCCGCACCCGCGACGAGCGGCCGCGACTGCGTGATCACGAGGGACGGCCCGAACGCGGAGCGAAAGAAATCGTCACCGAGCATTTGCGATAACGGCGAATTTCCGAACGCATCGTCAAGCATGGGACCGCGTCGGCCGCTCCGGTTCTCGAGGGCGACGGGATAGTTGACGACCACGCGGACGTCGCCCGCATCGATCTTGCCCGCGTGCGTCGGATAAATCGTGGCCTCAATCTCGTACACGAAATAACGGCTGAGCGCATCATCCTCGCCGCGACGCAGCACTTCCTCGCCGCCAGGCCGTTGGCGATTCTGGCCCAGTTCCCGCATGCGATCCGAAAAACTTCCCCACGAAGAATTCTCCGATACCATCTGCCACATGTTTTCTTCGTTGAGTTCGACACGATACTCAGAACTGCGGAACGGCTTGATCCAAATTTTGAGCGACAACTCGAGCGGTTCGCCGACGTAAACCTTGCTTTGCTTGCCCTCGACTTCAACAAACAGTAAATCACCCGTTTCACTTTTACTTGCCACGAACGATAACGCCCGCGTGGTCACTTCGCGTCCGTCGACCTTCACAATGAGCGGTGGCACTTCGAAGGTACCTTCACGCATCGGTGTCAATCGATACTGCACCGAGATGCTCTGTGACTCGCTACGCCGCCCATTCACAATCGTGATTTGTGAACTGCGACTCGGTGTCCCCGCCGACTGGACTTCAACACCATCAATCGTGGGCGATTGGGGGAGCACCAAATCACGGGCATCGGAAATGTCGAGTTGCAACACGAGCGGAGCACCCACGTACCCTTCATCCGAAGACAATCGGACGTTGACATCCGCCGCCGTGGCGGGTGCTAATGCGAGCATCACGAGGAAGCAGAACAAGGTTGCGTGGGCTAACTTCATGGTCTCACCAGTCCTTCTCAACATTGTAGCGCTGCGACTGCCGGCGACGTTCGAGCTGCATCCGCCGCAGCATGTCGCGATCCCGAACCGATTGCAGCATTTTCATCGCTTCCTCACGCGTCATCACACCAGCGGTCGTCGCCTCAGCGCTGCCGGGTAACGGCGGTTGTGCAGCACGATTTGGTTCCGACGCCGTCAACTGACCTGACGGGTTCGGCGGGGAACCCTCCTCCTCGCCGCCACTATCCTGGGCGTCCTTCCGCTCGCCGGGCTCGGCACTCTCATCGTCTTTTTCAACCGACTCGTCCTTGGCGGAGTCATCCTCTCCCGGTTCTGACTCGCCTGGCTCACTAGATTGCTCCTCACCAGGCTGCTGCTCACCAGATTGCTGCTCACCAGGCTGCTGCTCCGCCGGTTTTTGTTCACCGCTTTGCTGTTCCGAATTTTCTTGCGTTTCGTCTGCCGACGGCTCCTGACCTTGCTGTGGCTGCTCGGATTTCTGTTGGTTCCCTGGTTGCTGCTCGCTCTCCCCTTGCTGCTGATCTTGATTCGGTGGCTCGTCGGGCTGCTGTTGCTCGTCCTCGTTCTTCTCTTGTTGTTGCAGTTCGCGAATCAATTTTACCGCGAGCTCGATATTCGCGCGAGCGTCGGCGAGGGATGGATCGCTGGCGAGTGAACCGCGGTAGTGACCGATCGCGACTCGCAGCTTTTCGATCGCCTCCGACTTGTCGGATTCCATCGTCGTGATCGCCTCAGCGTAAGCACAATTGCCGAGGTTGTAGCGACCACGGCTGGCAATCATGGGATCATCGCTACCCGCCGCGGAGGCGAACAATTCTTTGGCTGAGTCGAGTTCGCCGGATCGAAAGCGAGCTACCCCCAGATCGTACGTCAACGAATCTTGCACCGGATCGGCCGCCGATTCGATCGCCGTGTACTTGCTAATCGCCTCGGCAATTTTTCCACCGCGGACCAAATCGTTCGCGTCATTGATCTCGCGTGCGATGTCGACGTCAGCGGCTCGAAGTGGACTTGGCGTGATTGCCCCAGCGACCACGACCCACACCACGGCTGCGCGCGGGATCGATGTCGCGAACGAATTCCCTTCGCCACGCAACCACTTTTGGCGACGCGTGCTGACAAGGATTTCAGCGAGCAACACCAGGAATGCGGGCAGCGCGAACCACTGGAACCGTGGCGTGTACGTATCAACCGTCGCCATCTCGAACTCCGTTTGCTGGACGCTGGCGACATAGCGATGGTACACACTCGCCATATCGACTCGCCGGGTTCCGGCGGGGATGTATGCACCATCGGTCACGCCAGCAATCTTGCTCAAGATCTCGCCATCCATTTTCGACCGCACCGTCTCGCCCTTGTATCGCAAGTACGTTGAACCCCCGCGGCCCGTGCCATCATCGCGGTCCACGGGAACCAATGCCCCTTGGTCGATGTCACCCAAGCCGACCGTAAAAATGCGAATGCCTTGATCCGCATGAGCCGTCTCGGCAGCTTCCAAAGGATCACTTTCCTGGTCTTCGCCATCCGTAAAAATCACAATCGCCTTGTGGTCATTGGTTTTGCTAATGAACCCATTGGCCGAGGTGCGGATCGCTTCGCCCAATCGCGAACCGCCACGATTGAGTGTGTGTGGACCGACGGATGCGAGGATTTGCCGAAAATCGTCGTAGTGACTCGTGAGCGGAACGCTTTGCCGAGCGTCGCCGGCGAACACGACGAGCCCCACGCGATCACCCGTCATCTCATCGACCATGTCCGTGATCTGCTGCTTCGCTCGCGCCAATCGATTCGGTGCGGTGTCTTCCGCCAACATGCTGCGCGAGACGTCGAGCGCGAACATCACTTCGATTCCTTTTTGCGGCACTTCACGCGTCGTCTTGCCCCAGCGAATATCCATGAGTGCGAAGCACACCAGTGAGATCGTCAATACTAAAAGCGACGTCGATAGAGTTCTCCACCACGATTGACTCGGCGGTAGCATCCGCGGGCGCAAGTCCGAAGTGGCGAAGCGACTCGCCGCCCGCGTGCGAGACCAGGCCGCGACCATCGCCACGACGATCACCACGAGCGTGATCAACAGCCCCTTCACGTAATGCGGGTTTCCAATCTGCACATCCATTTAGACAATCTCCCGAAGCCAAGTTTGCTCGAGCAGCACCCGCGCGACGATCAATATCAACGCGATGAGCAACAACGGTGGTATCGTCACGCTGCTCGTGCGATAGGGCTGGACCGCCAATTCGCGATAGTCGACGTAATGCCTCGATTCGACTTCGGTCTTTTCGAGTTGGTCGATCTCGTCATAAATCTTTTCCAGCGAATCGGTATCGGTGGCTCGGAAGTACTTTCCGCCCGTCGCCTCGGCCACCTGGGTCAGAGTCGTTTCATCAATGTTGACTTCCATCATTTGAAACATTTGGCGCCCCGTAAAAGGCTGGGTGACCGGAAACGGAGCCTCGCCCTGGGTGCCAACACCGATCGTGTAGATCTTGATTCCCATGGTTGCGGCCAGTTCCGCAGCCTCAGTGGGCTCCATCTGGCCCGCATTATTTTCGCCATCGGTGAGCAGGATGATGACTTTGCTTTTGACTTTTTCCTGCTGACGAGCATCGAGCGAATTCAGTTTCTCCACGGCCAGCGAAATGGCATCGCCGATCGCCGTACCGTCTTCGTTACGCGTGGTGACAATCTTGGCTTGATTCAATTGCGAAACCAGGAAAGCATGATCCAGCGTCGGTGGAGTCTCACCATCGGCATAGCCCGCGAACGTGATCAAGCCCACCAAGTCCGAGATTCGACCGTCGGAGTCGTCATCGCCGAGCACGAATTTCCCGGCGACGTTCTTGATCGCCGCCAGTCGATCGACGTTCTCTCCCTCGATTTGAAAGTCCATCGCCTGCATGCTGCCGCTGCGGTCCACGACCAATTCGATCGCGATTCCTTCGCTCGATGAAGTCGTTTGTTCACGACCCTCGCGTGGCCGAGCCAACGCCAGGATCAAGAACACGATCGCCGCCAGCGTGAGCGCCGGCGGCAACCACAACATCCGAGTTCTCAACGTCCGCGGCATCTGCTTGGCGATCGTCAACGAGCTGAATCGGACCGACGGTTTCGCTCGCCGCGAGAACAATCGCCACGCCGCGAAGGGAACGAGTCCGAGCAAGACGAACCAGCCTGGAGAATCGAACATTACTTCACCGCCCCGGTCGACTCGACCGTCGCACGAACATCACTCAACAAGGTCTCCAATTGCTCGCGGGTCAATCGCAGCGACGCAAACTTGCTCTCGTCCGCCATCGCGAGCACCGTCGCCACTCGCGTGAGGTCTTCATCCGAAAACCGATTGAGTTCACATACTTGAGCGCGCACTTCGTCGGTCGTTTGCCGCCGCGCCGGAACACCGAATTGCAATTCGAGGTACTCCCGCAAGATGCTCGAAAGTCGAGCGAGAACCCGATCCGTCTCAACGCTTTGGAGGGCTCCGGAGTGTTGCAATTCGTTAAGTTCGGCAATCGCCCAGCGAGTCGCCGAAATCCGCTTTCGTCGCCCCATCAACGCTATTCCAATCGCCAGCACCGCCACCGCCGTGGCGACAGCGGCGACGGATCCCATCAGCCACCCATACGATCGCTGCATCGGAAGCGGTACATCCACCACATCGGCGATGTCGCGATACTTGAGCGGGTCGGCGCGATCTTCCAACACACTCACGATCCGGACCACGAGCCGATCCGACTCGATCGATGCGGATGCGGATGCGGATGCCTCACCAGCGATCGATAGCGGCAGCGATGGGATTTCGACGTCGCCGGTTTCGATCGTCTCCATGACGAGCGTGCGTATCCACGTGCGACGATCACCACGGGGCAGATCGAAGCGATCTTGTACGTCGATCACATCCCAATCACCCAACTGGCTCGAGACATTCGGAAACGCAATCGCGACTCCCTGGGGAGCATCGATTTTCCAAGCAACGGTCACCGGTTCAGCCACTTGAACCATCGCCTTCGACGCTTCGACCACAACCGTAACATCACCCTCACGCGTCGTCGCCGACAACACTTCCGCACGCGCAGTCCCCGTCGCTACGACAAAGAACAATACCAGCACCACTGATGTCCGGGCTCGAGCCGCTCTTCCCGCCAGCAGAGGTCGAAGCGTGAAGAATCGCCTCAAGGCAAGGCACCAACGGATCGCAATGAGCGTCGCGTTCATCGCCGTCTTTCACGTTGATGAAAGTATCGCTGGAGAGTCTCCACAAAGTCTTCGCCCGTTGTTACGTGCAGCGGTTCCATTCTCAATCGTCGCAGCAGCGCATCCCTCGCCTGATCCCGCTCGCGACACAATCGCGTGTACACCTCGCGACCGTGACGGCTGGCCGTATCAACGACGATCGTCTCACCCGTCTCTTCGTCACAAAGACGCAGTAACCCGACGCTCGGCAATTCGTGTTCACGGCGATCCGAGACGATCACGGGAATGATGTCGTGCTTGCGCGAAGCCACCCTCAGCGTCGTCTCGAACTCGGCGTCTTGAAAGTCGCTAATGAGAAATACGACCGTCCGGCGCTTGGCCGTGTGATTCAAATGCTCCAGCGCCGCACGCAGATTGGTGCCGCTACCGACGGGCTCGCAGTACAACAATTCACGGATCAAACGCAACACGTGCCGCGAGCCCTTGCGGGGCGGAATGCTGCGCTCGATATCGTCCGTGAACAAGGTCAGCCCGACGCGATCGTTGTTCTTGATTGCCGACATCGCCAGCGTCGCGCCGAGCTCCGCTAGCAACTCGCGTTTGGTTTGCAGGTTCGTGCCGATCCGCAGCGAGCCACTGACATCGACGAGCAACATCACCGCCAACTCGCGTTCTTCGCGAAACAGCTTCACGAACGGCTGGTCACTTCTCGCGGTGACGTTCCAATCGATCGCGCGAACATCGTCGCCGACCGTGTAGGGACGCACTTCCTCGAACTCGATCCCGCGCCCCTTGAACGCGGAGTGCCAAGTCCCAGCCAACAGCTCGTCGACGCGGTGCGAAGTCCGAATTTGAATGCGGCGAATCTTCTTGAGAACTTCGGCGGGGATCATGGCACGGGAACGTGGTTCAAGATCTCGGTCACAATCGATTCACTCGTGCGTTCTTCCGCCTCGGCTTCGTAGGTGATCATCACCCGGTGGCGTAGCACGTCGAGCGCCAATTGCTTGACGTCCTGGGGCGTGACATAGGCACGCCCGGCGAGAAACGCGTTCGCCTTGGCAGCCAACGCCAGATTGATCGTCGCTCGTGGCGAGCCCCCGAACTGGATCAAGCCGTCGAGTTTCAATCCGTAACTCTGGGGCCGACGCGTCGCCATCACCAAATCGACGATGTAGTTTTCGACTTTTTCGTCGACGTGAATTTGGTCAACGAGTGATCGCGCGAACAAAATTTCCTCGGGTGAAGTCACCGCCGCAATCTCAAACTTCGCGGTCGTTTTGCTCATCCGGCGGAGGATTTGCAGTTCCTCATCGCGACTCGGGTAGTCGACAATCACCTTCAACATGAAGCGATCCGTTTGCGCTTCCGGCAACTGGTACGTCCCTTCCTGCTCCACCGGGTTTTGAGTCGCCATCACGAGAAAGGGATTGGGAAGCGGGAACGTTTCGCCGCCGATCGTCACCTGCCGTTCCTGCATCGCTTCGAGCAAGGCGCTTTGGACTTTGGCCGGGGCCCGGTTGATCTCGTCGGCGAGGATCAAGTTCGAAAAAATCGGCCCCTTCTGCACAACGAACGATTGATCCTGGGGCCGATATACCTGTGTCCCGATCAAGTCCGCGGGCAACAAATCGGGTGTGAATTGCAACCGCTGGAAACCCGTGTCGATCGCCTTCGCCAAACTCGCCACCGCAGTCGTCTTCGCCAGTCCTGGAACGCCCTCGATCAGCAAGTGACCGTTGGCGAGCAAGCCCACGAGCATGCGGTGAACCAGATTCTCCTGGCCCACGAGCACGTGATTCACTTGCTCGACGATACGTCGAAACGGCTCGCTGTGCCGCCCAATCTCTTCCGTTAGCCGAGCCAAAGACTCGCTCAAATCGTTCACTTTGCCCATCCCATCGAGTGCCATCGTCCCCTCACAACTAAGATCATAGGCTTGGTTACGAATTTTGGCTGCCTGTCGGTTCGTCGCGGGCCCTAAAAATCTGGTTCGGTCCCCAGAACCTTTGCGGGCGCCCCTCATTCGAGTCCCGCGAGTCGAGTACAACGGTGGCGGAATGGAGTGATGGATGACGGGGACAATTCCGCGGTGCGAGTACCTGGCGTGAACGAATCGAAGAGCGATCGCGTTCTTATCGTCATTATCCGACTCGGTGCATTTTTATGCTTCGCCGGATGGACGTGGGCACATTGCTACTGGCAAGGCCCCTACGGAATCTTGCTGTGGCAGGACGCGACCTATGAACTCGCCAGTCGCTTCGGGATCACCTGGGACGAGTTCGTCGGATCGGGTGCCGATGATGGCTTGGTCCAGCAAGGGGTCGCCCGCATCGGTTGGTTGTACTTCGCCGCCGCGGTGCTGACGCTGACGGTGGGCAAGCGATCATGGCTGCAAATGGCCGGACTCTTCGGTGGCTGCGGTTTGCTGGTCGTGCTCAGCTATGCGAACTACGTGGCCGCCCAGTACCAATTGCCGATGTTCGTTGAGCAGGGCGGTCAGATGCTGATGCCCGTCCTACTCGTCCTCGCTCTGGCCCTGGGGGTTCGACACCGCGTCACGGTCTTCGCCGCGATCGTCGCCCTCGTGATGACATTCGCGGGACACGGAAGTTACGCATTGAATCTGTGGCCGACGCCCGCGACCTTCTATGCGATGACCTGTGTTATCCTCGACATCGAATATGAAACCGCCCGAATCATCCTCCGGATTGCGGGTGTGCTCGACTTGGTCGTTTGCGTCGGCATCGTCATTCCACCTCTCCGACGTGGCTGCGCACTTTACGCCGCAGTCTGGGGTTTCATAACAGCAATCGCTCGGCCGGTCGCTGGCATGGCGTGGGGACTCTACTATTGGGGTGCGGATCAATTTCTGCACGAAGCGGTGCTGCGTGCACCTCACTTCCTCATCCCACTTTACTTATTCTTGTTGTGGCGAAAGCCGCAACCGATAACGAATTCGAACGACCAGGAAATCTGATGAAGCTGCAAACCTATCTCGCGGTGTGGTGCGTGACCATTTTATGCTGCGGTGGCCCGATCGCTGCTCAGCAAAAGCGTCCGAGGAACCGCGGAGTCGATCTGCTAGCGATCCCGGACGTTGCCAAGAAGGACATTATCTGTTTCGCGTTGTATACGGTTCACG
>JBBSJZ010000118.1:0-13019 GCA_038256795.1 Pirellulales bacterium
ACTGTCTTGCACGCGGTACATGGGCACGCCGGCTTTCTTCGCGGACTCAATCGACTCGTCCACTTTTCGATCATGTTTACTGTCAGATCCAGGGTCAATGTCGCGAATGAAAATGGCTTTGATTCGCGATCCGAATTCTTCGGCGGCTGTCGCGTAAAGCTCCGCGTCTTCTTGCCCGGAATCGCCGAACAGCACGAACGGCAACTCATCGAACAAGTTCATCAAGCTTCTCGCCTTGTCGAGCTTGTGATCGTGGCCCTCTTTGAGAAACTTGTTCGCATCAAACCCGAGATCACGCAGCAACAGCGGACCTTTCGGTATCGCATTCAACTCAAGAAAATCTTCTAACAAGTCATAAAGATTCCATGGCGAACTAGAGATGTAGAAAATTGGATTGACTTTGGGTGTCGCATCGTCGCCTTGGCACTGCATGAGTTCGTACAGTTTGGCGACTCCGTCCAGCGGCGCGCGGGTGCGAGCGTTGCTGAAGAAAGTGAGCTTCGCCATCGTGGCGATGTCCGTCGCTCCGGTATGCAGAATTGTATCGTCCACGTCGCTGATGATTCCAAACTTCGCCAGCGGAGCCACAAACATGACTTCACATGAAGTCGTCGATGCTTCGGGAGACACTTTGTCGTGACCCTCGATTCGCAACCGGGCGGGAGACCAAAATAAGTCTTCGCCATTGGAATGGTCTCGTGGGACGTCAACGAAGAAGTAGCCCTCCGCATCGCTAAGCGTGGAGCCGAGTTGTCCATCAACGACCGCCGAGATTGCGACGCCAGGCACTTCGTCGCTTGCGAACCGCTGGATGGCGCCAGCCAAATTCTTCCACCAACGATCGGTCTCGAAGTTCGGGTCGAGCGGCGGATTGGTTAGGACTCGGCCATGCAAGCGGATCGTGTCCTTGGAAGCATAGCCCATGTAGGCTTGAATCTTCGGGATGCCGGATCTTCCGAGCCGCTTGCGAAGTCGACGAACGCCGCCATCAACGATGTCGTCGACTGACGAAGTCGTGCGAGTGAGCCAGTCGCTGAAATCGCGTTTCCAGTTGGATGATTGTTGATGCGTCATGGATGCTCAGACGGATTATTGGGCGAGGAACAACTCGATTGTGGCTATCAACCGGCAGCGATGAAAAGGGTAGTCATGAAATATCCACATTCGTTTCGCTCATCGGCAACGTTGCTGGGCGACTGTTGAAAGACCCGTCGGCCGCAGCGCAGCAACAATGAACGCGTGACTGGTGGGCACTGGCTCCCAGCCATGTTGAAATGGTTGTGTCCCAACTTGTTCTTGACGAGTGCGGGGGAGGCGATCCCTTGGTTGCACTCGAGCGGCTCGATGTGATCAAAAACCATCGTTTGCTCGCGATCACGCTAGAATGGCGTGGTTCGGCAGCGAACCTCATCAAGGCTAAGGCTGTGCCCGCTTCTGAGTCACGTGATGCCTATCACATCGCCATCGCTTCCGTTCATCGTGTAAGCTATCTTTTGACGTGAAATTTCCGGCACATCGTCAATGCCGTTCTGAGGCATCACATCGAATTTGTGTGCCGCGAATCGGGGTTGGAGCCACCGGTGATTTGCACACCACAGGAACTGTTGCTGGAGGATGATGATGAATAGCCCTATTACCAACGAAATTCGAGGCATTCGACATCGACTTGCTGCAGCCTTCGACAACGATCTAGATCGAATTTTTGCGGATCTACAACTCAAAGAGCGAGCATCGGGGTGCGTCGTGATTGACCGGCTTGGTGCGAGAGCGAATGCGGGGAACCATCCGAGCGGCGAAGTCCAGTAAGCTGAAGTGGATGAATAACTGTCGCCGCCTGCTGAACGGCGACGATCGGCGATGGCTGACGGTGACACTTGCCTCGATTAAGAGAAGTTGATACATGAATGATGACTTAAACTTTGGAAAATTCCTCGGGTTAGTGGCGATGTTGGTCGCCATGGCGGCCCTCGTCGTCGCCGTGTACCTTCGTCTCGTGGAGCGTGCGCGGAATCGCGGTGAATCTTCGGCAGTCGAATCTACCGCGGGATCACATTCAATGAGTCCGTGGATAACACCGCTTCTTTACCCGATTTTGATCGTCATGCTCGTTGCCTTGGTTGGCGGTCTGTGGGATGCCGCCGCAACGAAATCTTGGGGTAAGGCGTTGCAGACCTCGATCATTCTTTGGCCAGTGCTTTGGACGTTTGATATGTTGATAAAAAGTCGCACCAAGTGATTGGCCCAGAACTAATGCCACTATTGAGAACGGCTCGACAATCGTCTGCGCAGACATCGCATTTTCAATCGTCGCGGAAAGGGAAATCTAATTGTCCCTAGACAGCATCCGGTGGCGATCCCTTTGCTGCCACCGATCGGCTGAAAATGCTTGAGTGCCGCTTGGCTCGGACGTCGATGCATTGGCAAATTTAATCGTGTCCAAGCACATGATCCGCAAAAGGCCTCCGCCGATGCGGTTCACGTTGCCGCCGCCGCCATCGCGGGTGTAAAATATCTGCTGACAGAAATCTGCAAGCACATTGCGAACAAACACAAACTTCCTCGCGTCGATCGCTTATTGGAACATCAAGGATACGGCCAATTACTAATATGCACGCCGACTGCTGGACCTACGGCACTGCAGCGCGTGCCGTTACTCTCTGCCACGAGCTGTTGGAAGGATCCGTCGTTCTTTTAGGTCAAATTGTTGGCCTCTGGAGAGCAGATAAAACGGCTTGCGTGGAGTGATGATTGCGGGGTCGTAGATTGCGACGTACGATGCCCCGACGACATCGAATGTATCGCCGCGGACAATGATGGCAGTGGCTTCGTCGATACCGATGCCGAGCAGTTCTGGGTGTGCGGCGATGATTTCTAGCATGTCAAACTGTCGATTGCGTTTGAGCAAGTGTTGGTCGACGGCGGTGTTTTTTAACAACCCGAGTCCTTCCTCGTGGTCGCCCATCATGATGTCAGGCCCCGAAGTGTCTCCTCTCGCTAAATAGGAACCCTGGATGGTCGCACCAGCAGACGAACCGCCGATCACGCCATCACGCTCAAGAACCCGTCTGAATGCTTGCTCCGATTCCGTACCTAGATAGGCGTCGGCGATTCGCCATTGCCGTCCTCCGCCAAACCAGACTCCATCGGCTGAGTCGATCTGGCTGACGAAGGCATCTGAGTTCGCTTCGTCACGATCACGTGTGTGCAATACGAAGACGTTTTCTGCGCCACGTGCTTTCCATTCTCGCAGCGAACCCTCGAAGTCATCATCGCTAGTGCTTGCAGTGGGTACGATCGCAAGACGTGCTTCCTTGCCACCAGCGAGCTGAATGAACCGATCGCGAATGTCATCGCCCATTGCTCCGCCGCCAACGATTACCAAAGATCCTTTCGCCGGCCCGACGTCCTGGCCGTTCGCACATCGAACCATCAATGGATTGAGAACTAGGATCGACGTCAGTATCGCCGCGTTGCTGATTCGGTTCATCACGTTTCAATTGGATAGAGGAGCGTGCCGGTGAATAACGAAGGTCTTGATGAGTAGGCCGTGACAGATGTCACATCTGGCATGCAATCATTGCGTCCGCTCGAACCCCAACGTTTGTTCCAGCCAAGCGTCTCGTGCTTTACAGCCACTTGCCAAGATTAAGTTGGGGGTCAAGTTATTTTCCATCAAATCGAGGTAGACGTTTCTCGGCGAACGCCGCGAGCCCTTCCTGGGCATCCGGTAGTTCCAGGCACCGGAGATAGGATGCCGTGTCAGCTCGATGGGCGACCTTCGGTTGGGAGCCTTCGTCGAGATGGACGAGTCGCTTCGTTTCTCGTAATGCCGCCGCAGGCAACTGCAGCATTTTCTCGGCGATCTGCTGGCCTCGGTTCCGAAGTGCGGTTCCCGATACGACTTCGCCAACGAGTCCCCACTGGAGTGCTTGTGACGACGAAATCGATTCGCCCATCAGGCAAAGTTCCAACGCTCGCGATTTACCGACCAGAGCAGTTAGCTGAGCGATCCCATAGCCAGGCGGCCATCCCAGGCGGATTTCGGGCATCGCGAAGCGAGCGGCATGTGAGGCAATCCGAAGGTCTGCCGAATAAGCCGCCACGCAGCCAGCACCCATGGCGTCTCCATTGACCAGTGCGATGATCGGCTGAGGCAAGCGTTCGAACGCAAGGTACATCTCGGCTTGACGAAGACTCAGCGTTCGAGCTGTGGAAAGCGGAAGACCTCGAAGCTCCTTGACATCATCTCCGGCACAGAAGGAGTCGCCAGCTCCGGTCAGAAGGACGACGCGTACTTCCTGAGGATGCCCGGCTAGCCAAGCGACGAGCTGCTCCAACTCCCCCGTCATCTCGACGTTGATTGCATTCAACGACTTGGGACGATTGAGCGTTACGGTGGCGATGCGGTCCGACACATCGACGAGCAACGTCTTGAATGTGGGCAACTCGCCACTGTTCGCATGGAGATTCATCGCGATGCCCTCGTCGTTCGTCAGCTTACCAAGGTTCTCGATCAGGCGACTGACGAGCACGACGGCTCGTGAGTGAGTGCCTTGACCCAATTGACGCTCACCCGCCCAAGCTTCAACGTCAAAACTGATGCGACGGCCATCGATTGCCGTGACCTTGGCCAGCCCTCGCACCGTCGTCCCGAGTGGTGCAGCACCCATGTGTTCAATGTTGACTTCGATCCCGACCGACTCTTCTCCAGGTTCGAGATACTCCCGCAGTGCTTCGCGAGCAGCACGTTCCATGAGCAAAATCATGTTCGGCGTCGAGAACACGGTCGCTCGCAAATCGCCGCCGAGCGTGATGATCATCGAGGGATCAACAATCCAAGTCAGACTGCCGACAGTTCCGATACTCAGGCCACGTTTCATTTCTGTGCCAACCATGGGGATTCGCAATCTCAGTGGGACCGCGATACGAGCGATTCTATTCGATCGTCGTCTTCCGAGTATCCGCCCGTGCGGCGGCTTGCGCCTGATCGTATCGGCGTCCCCAAGCTGAACCCAGCAACTCGCAGTCCAAAATGTCGCTGTGCGGACTCGAAACAACCCATCCAACGCTTCGCGGCTGTGCCCAATGGCGGGAGTTGAAACGCGAGGTCGCTGGGCGGCCGAACTTGACGTAAGAGTCGTCGAGAAGTACCGTGGCAACTATGAAGTCGCTATTTGCCGCATTGTTGATCCTCAATATTTTGACGTGCCCGTTGCGTTGTCTATCGTGTGAAGCGATTGCGGCGATCGATGAAAATGTGTCGGTAGCGGCTTGTTCATGTTGTCATGCGGAAGCGTGCCCGACGGAGTTCCCAGCGTCGAAAATTCCCGTGCCATGTGACGACGGATGCAATTGCCAAGATTGCTTCTGTGAGGGTGCGGTTGTTGAAAGTGGCCCAGAATGGATCGTTGCCGCATTTGAATCGATGTCGTGGGATTTCCTTGCGCTTGATTTGAATCAGCCGGACGACTCGGCCTTCTTGCTTGCCGAACCGGACCACGCTGCCCTGCATGGGCGGTTCATTTGTGGTCGCGATGCGCGAATTAGCCTGCAATCTCTGCTGATTTGATTCAGCTTTCTGAGTGGTCGAGCGTTAGCACTGAGCATCGGTGCTTTGGTGAACGCCGATTCCCGAGGGTCCTCAACCGAGGTGCAGTGCAGCATTGAGAAGCAGTCTGTCACCCTGGTTCCTTAGCAAGGTGTCCAGCTAAGCCCGAAAAGCATTCGGGAAATCAGCGAAAGCATTAGCAAGGCACCCACGAAAATGGTGACACCGAGCGGCACGTTCACTTCCAAGCCAACGACTTAGCGAAGAGATGGGGAGTTTGGGAGTTGGTAGGAAGCCTTCACCACTTCCACCTCCCTTCCGTTCCCATTTTTTAATCAACTATCGGAAATCATTCATCAAATGCTTCTTCCCTGGGAATACGGCGTTCGCAACCTGGCTCGGCGGCCGGTGCGAACGGCATTGACGCTCGTTGCTTTGGCGACGGTCGTCATGCTCGTGTTCGTCGTTGTGGGATTCATTCGCGGGTTGGAGCAATCGTTATCGGTCAGCGGTGATAAGGACGTGGTGCTTGTCTATTCGATCAATTCGGAAGAGAACATCGAGAACTCGTCGATCGCCGCGCGCACTCCGTCGTTGGTCACCGCCAGTTTGGATGGCACGGTGAAACGCTTTGGCGTGACTCATGTATCGCCGGAGTTGTACCTGGGCACTCGGGTGACCACCGCAACGAGTGACGGCGGGCTGGGTCTGGTGCGTGGTGTGGAGTCTTCCGCTCCGCTCGTGCGTCGTTCGGTGAAGTTGGTCGATGGCGATTGGCCCGGTGAGGGAGAAGTGATGGTGGGTCGTTTGGCCGCCGCGAAACTTGGCAGTTCAGATGAAGAGATGAAGGTCGGCAATCGTGTCGAATTTGAAGGACGATCGTGGGGAATCAGCGGTCGGTTTGCTGCTGGCGGGGCCGCCTATGAATCCGAAATTTGGTGTCGGCTCGGAGACTTCCAGGTGGCGACGAAGCGGCAGGACTTGAGTCTCGTTGCGATGTTGTTATCGCCTGGAAGCTCGCCCGCCGAAGTGCAGTTATTTTGCAAAGAACGCACCGATTTGGAACTGCGTGCGATCCGAGAAACCGATTACTACGCATCCTTGCAACAGCACTACAAGCCGGTACGGATTCTCGCGTGGTTTGTCGTGGTGCTGGTGTCGGGTGCTGGCATCTTCGCGGGGCTGAACATGATGTATGGAGCGGTCGCTGGACGGATTCGCGAAATTGCGACATTGCAAGCGATCGGATTTCGCCGACGTGCGATCCTGATCAGTCTGGTTCAAGAAGGAGTCTTGCTGGCAGCGGCTGGGTCGCTGATGTCAGGTGTGATTGCACTGACGATGCTCAACGGCATGGCGGTGCGATTCACGATGGGCGCATTTACGTTGCGCATCGATAGCGTCGCGATCTTGATCGGTTGCGGCGTTGGATTGTTGTTGGGTGTCGTGGGCGCGTTGCCCCCGGCACTGAAAGCGTTGCGAGCGGAAGTCGCAACGAGTTTGAAAGCGATTTGAAGAAGATGGGAAGGAGGGAGTGAGGGAGTGAACAGCAGCAAGTCAATCTCCCAACTCCCAAGCTCCCATGTCCCTTAATGATTTTACCCTTTGGAGAATGATGATGAAATTGAATTTACTATGTGTCGGTCTGGTGCTCGCCGTTGCCGGTTGCAAGGACAATTCGACTACGATGACCGAGGGGCCGAGCCAAAATCGATACGAAACGAGTTCGGCGAACACCCAGTACGAGGCGACGATCGAACCCGCCGGTGCGGTGCCGGTTGGTGATGCGCGTGAGACGAGCGAAGACGGCCAGGAGATTACTTTAGTCGGCGTGATCGGTGGTTCGAGTAAGCCATTTGTCGAAGGACTTGCCGCCTTCACGGTGGTCGATCCTAAGGTGCCGTACTGTTCACCCGATGAGGGCTGTGCAACGCCGTGGGACTACTGCTGCACCCAGGACCAAGTCAAGGACAACCTTGCGACCATCAAGATTGTGGACGAATCTGGCAACCCAGTTTCGCAAGATGCCCGCGAGTTCTTGAATGTCAAGGAACTTTCGACCGTCGTTGTGACTGGAAAGGCCGAGCGGGACGATCAAGGAAATCTGACCGTGGCCGCCAACAAAGTCTTTGTGCGGCCGGGCAAATAGCGATGGCCGACACTCCCCTCGATCTCAGTCAACTCGCTCTCGATCGCTCGCCCCAGCGTGAGGTGTCGAGGGTCAACCCACACCGCAAACGGTGGGTGACGCGATACGCTTTGCCCATCGGAATTTTGCTGGGGTTCATCGGACTAATGGGCGCCGCGGCGGGTCGTCGATTATTACCGCAGCAATCGGTAACCGTTGTACCCGTGATCGTCAAACGCGGCGAAGTTCAACAAGCTGGCACGACGCTATTCCAGTCGCCCGGATGGATTGAACCAAGGCCGACGGCGATCACTGTCTCAGCTCTCGCACCGGGAGTGATCGAAGAGTTGTTGGTCGTCGAGGGACAGCACGTTGCCAAAGGTGAACCCATCGCGCGGTTGATTTCGATCGACGCGGAGCTGGACGTACAGCAGGCGAACAATTCGCTCGCCATCCGCGAAGGCGAACTGAACCGGGCGCGAGCGGAGTTGAATGCCGCCAGGATTCGACGCGATAATCCGTTGCACCTGCAGGTGCAACTCGCCGATGCGGAAAGTTCGCTGGCGAAAGCTAAGACGGAGCTGGCGAAATTGCCATTTTTGACAGACGCTTCCGAAGCAAATGTCGATTTCACTCGCGACAGCATGCAGCAACGTCTCGCCGCGCAAGACGCGATCGCGGGGCGAATTGTTCAGCAATCGGTCAACGCGCATGCGTCCGCTCGTGCAGATTTGCAAGAGCTGCAGCAGCGTGGGCCGAATCTTCGCCGTGAGGCCGATGCGTTGCAAAACAAGGTGGATGCGATCAAAAAGCAACTGCAACTGCTAATCGAGGAAACGAGACAAGTGGAGGAGGCGGAAGGCAAAGTGCAATCCGCCGAAGCACTCCGCAATGAATCTCAAGTCCAGGTACGGCAAGCGGAGCTGATGTTGGAACGCAATGTCGTTCGTGCTCCCATGCAAGGTCGCGTGATGACCTTGGTTGCGTCGCCGGGCACGCGAGTGATGGGGCTCGATTCAGCGGCGGAACACAAATCTAGCACGGTGATTCAAATGTACGATCCTGCGCGTTTGCAAGTCCGCGCGGACGTCCGGCTTGAAGACGTACCGATGGTCACTCGCGGGCAACCCGTTCAGATCGAAACGGCATCATCGGGTGGTGTGATCATGGGACGAGTGTTGCAGGCGACGAGTTCTGCGAACATCCAAAAGAATACTTTGGAGGTAAAAGTCGAATTGATCGACCCGCCGCCAACGGTCAGCCCCGAGATGCTTGTCACGGCGACATTTCTCGCTCCGGTGATTGAGAACAAAACAACGGAGGCCACAGAAACGGAGCGTCTTTTTGTTCCCGAGCAACTCATTCAGTCAGGTGACGGTTCTGCCTTTGTCTGGATCGTCGACGCAGACGATCTGGCCCAGAAGCGATTCGTCGAACTCGGCAATGCGAGCGTGGACGGATTGATGGAGATCAAGTCGGGATTGAAGGTGACCGACAAGCTTATTGCGAGCGGCACGGATGGATTGACTGAAAGTAGCCCGGTCGTAGTGACCGGCGACGACCAAGCGATGGGAATTAAATAGATGGCATTGGTAGAACTTCGCGGCGTTTGCAAAAGCTTCCGCAAGGGCGATGAAACGATCACACCCTTGGACGACATCGACTTGGACATCCAGGCTGGCGAATTCATTTCGTTGATGGGACCGAGCGGTACGGGAAAGAGCACGCTGCTCAACCTCGTTAGTGGCATCGATCGACCGGACTCGGGGACCATCACGGTCGACGGCACGGAAGTCACAAAGCTCTCCCGCAGCAAGCTCGCCGACTGGCGGGCCGCGAACCTTGGTTACATCTTTCAAACGCACAATCTCATTCCCGTGCTGACAGCTTACGAGAACGTCGAGCTGCCAACTTTGCTGCTGAAACTGTCGTCGTTACAGCGACGCCAACGTGTCGAGTTGGCGATGGAAGCGGTCGGGTTGAGCGACCGTGCCGACCACTATCCCCGTCAATTATCCGGTGGTCAGGAACAACGAGTCGGTATCGCGAGGGCGATTGTCGCTGCTCCAAAAGTCGTTGTTGCCGACGAGCCAACCGGAAGCCTTGATGCCGAGACGAGCGAGCAAGTTCAAGTACTGCTTCAGCGTCTGAACCGAGAGCTGAACATTACGTTGTTGATGGTCACGCACGACAGCGACGCAGCGTCGATTGCGTCGAGACGATTGGTGTTGGATCGCGGTAAGTTTTTGGAGGAAGCTGGGAGTTAGGGAGGTGGGAGTTGTGAGCAACAACTCATCCGGAACGTCCGTCGAAGAAGCCGCCAATCCCTACAACATTGAAACTGTTATCCCATCCCTCGGCCCACGCCAACTCCTTTCTCTGCCCATTCTGACCTCACTGACTCCCGCCTCCCAATGACCACTTACGTCCTAAAAACTCTTTGGCGTCACCGCACGCGAACGCTCCTCACCGTCACCGGTGCTGCGGTTGCCATGTTCGTGTTTTGTTTCGTCGGTTCGGTCCAAGAAGGCTTGCATCGATTGACGACGGGATCGGACGCCGACCGAAGTTTGATCGTCTTTCAAGAGAATCGTTTCTGTCCGACAAGCAGTCGGCTTCCCGAAGACTACTCGCGGAAGATCAAAGAGGTCAGCGGCGTTCGTGACGTCATGCCGATTCAAGTTTGGACGAACAATTGTCGGGCGAGCTTGGACATCGTGGTTTTCAACGGTGCGGACCCTGAGCAAATCCAAAAAACGCGGCCGATCAGTTTGACCAGCGGAAACTGGCAGCAGTTCGCATCACAACGCGACGCGGCCATTGTTGGTCGCAACGTGGCTCAGCGCCGTGGATTGAAAGCGGGCGATCAGTTCTCCATTGGCGACCTCTCGGTGAAGGTGGCGGGTATCTTTGAATCGACCGTGCCATCGGAAGAGAATCTGATTTACACGAGTCTCGCCTTCCTGCAATACACACGCGGGCTCGATGCTGCCGGTCTGGTGACCCAGCACGAAGTGTTACTCACCGATGACGCCGATCCGGATCGAGTTGCGACTGAGATCGACGCGAAATTGCGGGCTGGCTCAGTGGCTACGAAAACTCGTCGCAAGGGCGCGTTCCAAGCCAGCACGCTTTCCGACCTCGTTGATCTGATCGGTTTTGCACACTGGCTCGGATACGCCTGTGTCGGTCTTGTGTTGTCACTCGTCGCAACCACGACGGTGATGAGTGTGCAGGATCGCATCAAAGAATACGCGGTGCTACAAACCATTGGAGTTCGACCCTTACGAACGATGCGATTGGTCTTGGCCGAAAGCACGATTCTGTGTCTTGTCGGTGGCATTGCGGGAACCGCGTTAGCGCTCACCGCGTTGGGCGTCGGTGGATTCGCGATCGGCGCGGAGGGAGCCACGATCGCGTTTCGTCCATCATTTGGATTGGCCATCAGCGGAACGGTCGTGTCACTCGTCGTGGGTGTCGCTGCTGGTTTGGCTCCCGCTATTCAAGCGGCAACCGTCCCGATCGTGAATGCACTTCGAGAAAATTGAGTTGATTGGCTCATCCGACGGAAGAGTGCGCGGCACCCAGGATCGAGGTTATTTGAGGTATGGCGCCAGTGTCCAATGATTCTTGGAAAAAAAGCCCCCGGCCAACACAGGTCCGCCGGGGGCCGGTCACACCATTCTCGCACCGTCGGCCGCTATACCCCTTGTCAAGTTGCACCTCTGCTAGAAGCTCGACTCCGTTTTTCACGGCATCATCAGCTTACCAATCCACAGAGCCAGATTCAAATAATCATTGGACACTCGAGAGATGCCTCAAAAACCTCCGCCGCACACTTCCGTCGGATGAGCCAGTTTTTGTGTCCATTAATTCGTCAGAATATGTAAAAGCGATCAAATGACTCAATCAAAAGATAAGCAATTGAAATTACGCATTCTCGGGATGGATTGCGCTGAGGAGGTGACGCTCCTCAAGCGTGAGCTGATTCCGTTATTGGGCAATGAAGACCGGCTTGGGTTTGATTTGCTCAATGGGAAGTTGACCGTTGAACTATCGTCACTGGAGATCTCGCGGACGGATGTGCTCGCTGCGATTCAGCGAAGTGGCCTGAAGTCCGAGTCTTGGCAGGACGGCGGTCCGGCGAGTGAAAACTTAACCTTCTGGCAACACCATCAACGCTCGATTCTGTCAGGCGTGAGTGGCCTGTCCTCGCGATGGGAGCCGCAGGGAGTGATGCAGCCATCGAGACCGCTGACATTGCGTTGATGTCGGACGATCTCTCGAAGCTGCCGTGGTTGATTCATCACTCGCGTCGAACATTGAAGATCATCCGCCAGAACATTGTTTTCTCGCTGACCTTGAAAGTGATGTTCGTGGTCCTGACCTTTGCCGGGTTCGCGTCGTTGTGGGCCGCGATTGCTGCCGACATGGGGGCATCCTTGCTGGTCATTGCAAACGGTCTACGTTTGCTCAGGTCCTAGGCAGGTGGTCCGATCCGCGACGGCGTTTATGGCGGTGGCTTTGTGGTACGGTCCGAGCGTGTCGCTCGCATTGGAACGAATCCCGAGTTATCGTTACTGGCATGAGCGATGTCACACAAATTCTCGGCCAGATCGAAGCGGGGGATTCTTCCGCGGTCAATCGCTTGATGCCGTTGGTCTATGAGGAGCTAAGAAAGCTGGCGGCAGCTCGACTGGCGAGTGAGCGTCCCGATCACACGCTGCAAGCCACCGCCTTGGTCCACGAAGCCTATGTGCGGCTCGTGGGATCGGACCAATCTTGGAAAGGCCGCGCCCACTTCTTTGCCGCCGCCGCCAATTCGATGCGTCAGATTCTTGTCGACTGGGCGCGAACCCATCGTTCCTTGAAACGCGGAACGCAGGAGGGTGGCGTCAATTTCGATGAGTTCGCGTCGCAATCAACGGATCCCGATCTGGTTCTCTCGCTCGACGAGTCGCTCACGAAGCTGACAGAAGTGGATGTGCAAGCAGCGGAGCTCGTCAAACTGCGGTTATTTGCTGGACTTTCGGTGACCGAAGCCGGCCAAGCCATGAATCTGTCTCGGTCAACCGCCTACGAATACTGGGAATTCGCTCGCATCTGGTTCGCGGCGAACAGTTCTGGATGGATGGAAGAATAATTCTCGGAATTCTCCGGACGGCCCGGCTACCAATTCCGCACTGATCTATGGAGGCATGAGTGGCGACTGGGTTTTCGCCTGCCTTCATCAGTCGTTGAAAGCCTGGGAGCCTCGTTTCGTGCCCCCAGCCTTGCGTTTCAACAACTCTCAGGCAACCGGTCCGAGCACCAGGAGTTTTCCGATGTTACGCAATAAGAAGC
>JBBSJZ010000119.1:0-13007 GCA_038256795.1 Pirellulales bacterium
AGATCGAGGTCCGCGACTACAAAGTTAGAACCGAGAAAAATGTCGTCGACAGTGACGCTACGCTGATTCTTTACGAACGCTCGCTTCGCAGTGGCACCGCGCTCACTCGCCGCTGCTGCATCACCCACGACAAACGGCTTCTCGTCGTTAATCTCGATGGTGGTAATCCCATGCTGGTTTCTCAGTGGCTCAGCGACATACGGCCCGAAATTCTTAACATTGCCGGACCCCGCGAGAGTAGCCACCCAGGCATTCACGTCCGCTCGCAAGAGTTTCTCAACCTCGTGTTCACATCGGCCACGCGCTCTGCGTAGCCATTCCTCGCAAAGGGTGGTGTCCGGGCGTTAGGCGATGTACCGATTGATTGAGCAGTTTGAGCAGATTCAGCCTACTGCAATCCATCGTCGATTGTTTGGATGCGGGAACGATCGCTGGGTTTGCCGAGACCCAAGTGACGCCAGTGGACTCATTCGAGTAACCAAGACAGTCGCTTGAACCCAGGCCGCAAGACGCACAAATTGCTGCTCGCAACCCTTGCCTTCACTTCGCAGTCCCAAAGTGGAACTGAAGATAGCAGTTGCTTGTTGATGCAGTGGGTCTGAGGAAAATTCCAGCGGTTAGTATCCGCGCGGATCAGCGACCTTTTGGCGGGTCATGAGCAGGTAAGCGACCGTGAACAGGATGAGCGTCAACGGCTGAGTGGCGAGTAATCCGACGTAGCAGAGGGATGAGCCAACCAGGGAGAGCACCATCTTGATGAGGATGAGCAGGAACGAGGGCAATTTGTTCTGCATGGCGATCGCCCAAGCGATACGAATCGCACCCATCGCTGTCGATTTGTCGTCACCGATGATGAACGGTAGCGGCCATAGCAGGACTTGAATGATGAACCCGGCGATTGTCAGGATGCCAATTCCCGCGAGCATTCCCAGCGGCGCGAAGTCTTCGCCGCCGACCAGAAACGCGAGGCCGGTGATGCCGCCACCGACGATCGAGAGAGCGACCATCGACACGATCCAGAGCAGCAGACTCGCGCCGAGCATTCGCCACACGAGCCGCATTGGCACGTACATTTGGGCCAGTGGCTCGGCTTCATCGCGGGCGACGGCGAGTCCGACGCGGGTCATGCCGATCCAGGCGTAGGTGCTGGCGAGAATCAGCAGCGGGATCGTCACCACCACACCGAGCCCGATCAGGAGCTCGCCACCGTCGACGACGAACACGGCAAGGACCACGAAGGGCAGACCGAACACGAAGAGGCTGAGGACGATCACGATGACTAGCGACAGAACGAGTGGCGACCAACGCTGCATGAAGATGTTCCACGCCGGCGAAACCACGTCTTCGATCGCACGTTCGACGATCTCGATGCTTTCCACGCTGCGAACGGGGATCGGTGCGTACGGGGGGGCGTAGGGTGACGACGGCGGCGCCGAGGTGTACTCGTTCGGCGTATGTTCCACGGATTTGCTCGGTGGGGAGGGCGCCGCCGAGCCGGTGTCCGTCACGGTGAACGTGGTGTCACACGCGGGGCATTTGGCCAGCCGACCGATCGCGGATGTTGGCAGTTCGAGCGTGCGACCGCATTGGGGACAAAATTGGCGAAGTTGACTCATCGTGATGGACTTCAAATTCAGTCGAAAGTGAACAAGGTGCGACAAGAAAGTGTCCGCCCGTTCCTCAAAATTAACAATCGGATCGCGGGGTCGCGAGCCATCTTCCAAGGCTGAATGAAGTGTAGCCTTTCCGCGATTCTTCATGTGGCGTCTCGTCGCGGTTGACTCAGCCTGTTCAAATATCGAGCTGACGGCGTCGGCGGTGGTGCCGACGCGAGTCCACTTCACAACTTCAACCGTGGTCACGTATTGGCGAGCGACGAACTCACGGTCGACGGCATTCTCGGTTCAGACGGTCGCATCAGTCGTCGGTTGACGGGGTACGAGGCGCGACCGCAGCAATTGACGATGGCTCGTGAAGTGGCTGCGGCGCTCGACGCGAAGCAGCACCTGGTGGCTGAGGCGGGGACCGGAACGGGCAAAAGTTTCGCGTACCTGGTGCCCGCGATCTTGTACGCGACGAGCGACCAAGTGGAGACACCGGCGATCGATCCGAAGACGGCGAAATCAAAGTCGCCGGGCGCCGAGTTCGAGGAGAACGCGGAAAAGCCGAGACCGCGTCGGGTGTTGATATCCACGCACACCATTAGCTTGCAGGAACAATTGATCGCCAAGGACATCCCGCTGCTCAATAGTGTGATTCCGCGTGAATTTTCAGCGGTGCTCGTGAAAGGCCGCGGCAATTACATGTCGCTGCGTCGGATGAATCGAGCCATCGCCAAAGCGACCACCATGCTCGCCAGTGACGAGCAGTACACCCAGTTGAAAGCGATCGAGGCGTGGTCCAAGGACACCGGCGACGGATCGTTGGCGACGATCCCGACGAGGCCGGAGTCGGGATTGTGGGACGACATCAAAAGCGACACCGGGAATTGTCTTCGCCGAGCTTGCCCGCACCACAAGGATTGCTTCTATTTTCGCGCCCGCCGTCGAGCCGCCAACGCCCAGTTGATGATCGTCAACCACGCGATGTTTTTCAGCGATCTGGCACTTCGCAAACAAGGGATCGCCTTGTTGCCCGATTACGACGCCGTCGTGCTTGATGAATGTCACACGCTCGAAGCGGTCGCCGGAGATCATTTGGGGATCCGGCTGACGAGTGGTCAATTCGATTTTCTGTTCGATCGACTTTACAACGATCGGACTCAAAAGGGGTTGCTGGTCACGCACGATCTGGAATCGATGCAGCGGATGGTGGATCGGTGCCGCTACGCGGCCAGCGCGATTTTTGCCGACTTGATCGACTGGATGGAAGCGCACGCTAAGAAGAACGGTCGGGTCTATCATCCCGACGTTGTTGCCAATGGATTGAGCGATCCGATGGAACAACTCGCCCGATCACTCAAGGTCCAGGCGGATTCGCGCAAGGACGAGAGCGAACGCAAGGACTTTGAATCGGCACACGATCGACTCATCGCCTTGGCGGGCGAATTGCGGCAATGGTTGTCGCAAAACCTTGTCGGCGGCGTATTTTGGCTGGAGCGAAGCAGTCTGCGACGAGGGGGCGAGCGATTGACGCTGGCCGCATCGCCGATCGATGTCGGTCACACGCTTCGGGAGGTGCTATTTCAGAGTGATCAAATTAAATCGGTCATCATGACCAGTGCGACGTTAGCGACGAACCAGAACGATCCGTTCTCGTTCTTCCGCTCACGGGTCGGATTGACGGGCGGTCGAAGCGTGCAAGTGGGCAGCCCGTTCGATTACGCCAAGCAAGCGAAGTTGATCATCGTTCGCGACTTGCCGGACCCGTCCCAGGAAAAGGAGAAGTTCGAGAAGTCGTTACCGGAACAAATCAAGCGATTCGCCGGCCACACCCGCGGTCACGCGTTTGTGTTGTTCACGAACTATGACTTGCTGCGGCGCTGTGCCGAGGCGCTGACGCCGTGGTTGGCGGAGCAGAAATTGGCGTTGTACACGCAGGCTGGCATGCAAACGCGGACGCAATTGCTCGACGCGTTTCGGCGCAACCCCAATGGCGTCTTGTTCGGAACCGATAGTTTTTGGCAGGGTGTCGATGTGCCCGGCGATGCACTCACGAACGTGATCATCACCAAGTTGCCGTTCGCGGTTCCGGATCATCCGTTGCTGGAAGCGAGACTCGAAGCCATTAGAAGCCGTGGCGGTAATCCGTTCGCCGAGTACCAATTGCCGGAAGCCGTGATCAAATTTCGTCAGGGCTTCGGTCGATTGATTCGCACCAAGACGGACGAGGGCATGGTCGTGGTGCTCGATCCGCGAATGCAAACGAAACCCTATGGTCGAATGTTCCGCGAATCGTTGCCCGACGTGCCGATTCACTACGTGTCGCGCGTCCCACGTGGGAAGTAGTTCCTCGCACCCGACTAATTGCTCTCGCGTAGACTCAGCGCTCCATCACGAGCGACAATGATGTGGTCGAGCACGTTGATGCCCAGCAGTTCACCGGATTTCGTTAAACGATCGGTGACTGCGTGATCTTCGCGGCTCGGGGTCGCATCGCCGCTGGGGTGGTTATGCACGAGTAAGATTGCGGAAGCGGAATCACGGATGGCGGGACGAAACACTTCACGCGGATGCACCAGACTCGCGTCCAAGGTGCCGACGGTAATGCGATGCGTCCTCAGCGGTTTGTGTTTCGTGTCGAGGGTCACGATATGAAACTCTTCCTGGACGCCATCGTTGGCCAAATGCGCGAACTCCGCTTGGCAATAGTCGACGGCACTCTTCGTGCTGGTGATGCGCGTGGTCACCCGCTGGATCTCGCCTTCGGCTTTCGCGACGCGCCGGCCCAGTTCGATGCCCGCCATGATTTGGCTGTAGCTCACCACGGTGATCGCCTTGCTGATTTTTTTCAGCTCCGCGGTTCCATGTCGACGCAATTGATCGAGTTGTCCCTCGAATCGATTCGCAAGTTTTTGGCTAGCCTCGATCGCGGATTCGCCGACGACGCCGACTCGAACCAGGATTGCGAGCAGGTCCGCGTTCGTGAGTTGTTCAGCACCGGATTCCAACAGTCTCTCGCGCGGTCGCTGTTGGGCCGGCATCGAGGTGACTTGGTTGCCGTGAATCCTTGAGTTGATCCACGTGTTGGGCTCGAACGGCTGGGGTTGAGGCTTCCAGCAAAAGTGTTTTTCGTGTTCCTCGACAACGACCTCAAGCACACCCGCTTTGACGAGTTCGCCGAGCGTTTTTGTCACGTACATCGGCGTCGATTCACTGCAGACCTGTTTCGCCTGGGCCGCGGTGAATCGCGATAGGGACACGAGCGGCTCCAGTACTTTGGCCAGCCGTTTGCGACGCGTTTCACTCATCGTTTACGTCCCAACAACGTCTCGTTCGTACACTTCCCGGCGGTCAAGCCACGCCTTTGTTGTAGTCGACGGGCTCGCCGGCGTGGCACTGGTCACGCTGGTTTTTGGGCGACGAAAACGACATCCAACCGACGATCATGATCCACTGGAACAAGAACAGATTCATGGTCAATTCGATGCCAAGGTGCAGTCCGATTGCTAGGACCAAGCACGGATTTCGGAAGCGAGGGAACCAGATGAAGCAAGGAACGAGAAGTTCGACGGCGACAGTCCACCAGGTGAGCGACCGAGAAAGCCAAGGCACATCGAACCACTCGACGGGAATCGGCAGTCGCCCGAAGTGAACCTGTGAATTGGCGATGTAGTGCATCGCACTGCCGTCGCGCCAGGTTTGTCCGAGCAGCTTGCACCCAGCGGATGACAAAAAAATCGTTGCGGTTTGAAGTTGGATCAAGCGGATCGCCCAAGCATTCTCCATCGTCGCACCAGACGTGCGACCACTCAGCCACCGTGCGAGTGACCAGCGATGATCCAGCGGCAAGAAAATCATCAGCAGCGCAAACCAGCGGAACACGACATCTTCGCCGTCCATGACCATCAAGTTTCGATGCTGGAACATCACCAAACCCACAAAGATGCAGGCAACCTGAAATCGCGACCAACATCCGAGCAGCAACAGAAACGACTGAGCCAGCATCAAGCCGAGACCCGCATGAATGAGCGATGTCGGTGTCGCGGCGAAGAGAATGGATGCATGAGCGTCGCCCGTCATGCGCCGGGACGTCTCGGCGGACAAGACGCCCTCGTCGCTAAACCATCGCGCGGCGTCGGGAACCAGAGCGGCGAAGTAGATGATCAACAGGATCGCAAAACCAATTCGCAACCGTGACGCGACGCGCTGGTCACAGTACTCAAAAAAAAATCGATCAAACGCTGCGCGAACTCGATCCTTCACCATCAATCAGCGGTCGCATCGTCGAACGCCGAATCGAAGGCACGATTGCTGGGCGAGAAGTCCAATTTCTTCGTGAATGCGCATGCTTCGCGTGCACCGAAGCAACGTTCCATACCACTGTCCTCCCACTCGATCGACAGTGGTCCATCGTAGCCAATGTCATTGAGCGCCCGAATGATTTCCTCGAAGTTCACGGCGCCGCGACCTGGACTGCGGAAATCCCACCCTCGCCGAGGATCGCCAAAGTTCAAATGGCTCGCGTTGATCCCGCTCTTGCCATCGAGTTTGACAATCGCATCCTTAACGTGAACGTGATAGATCCGGTCCGCAAACGTTCGAATGAACTGGACGGGGTCGATACCCTGCCAAATCAGGTGGCTGGGGTCAAAATTGAATCCAAACTCGGGACGATGGTCGAGTGCTTCGAGAGCACGCTGGGCCGTGTAGATATCAAAAGCGATCTCCGTCGGGTGAACTTCCAGGGCGAATCGGACACCACATTCGCCGAACACATCGAGGATCGGATTGAATCGGTCGGCAAGCAACTTGAAACCGTCATCGATCATGCTCGGTGGCACCGGCGGGAACGAATACAGCAGATGCCAGATGCTGCTGCCGGTGAACCCGTTGACCACGTCGACGCCGAAACGCTGTGCCGCACGGGCGGTATCGGCCAATTCCTTGGCGGCGCGTTCGTTGACCCCCTTGGCATCACCCTTGCCCCACACGTGAGCCGGCAAAATCGACTTGTGACGCGCGTCGATGTTGTCGAGCACGGCTTGACCGACTAGGTGCGCACTGATGGCGTGGCACTGGAGCCCCGCTTTGTCCAGGAGCGCCCGATGCTTGTCACAGTAGTCGTCTTCGGCAAGCGCCCGATTCACCTCGAAGTGGTCGCCCCAACAGGCTAATTCGATCCCGTCGTAGCCGAAGTCAGCCGTCATGCGGGCCATTTCAGCGATCGGTAAATCGGCCCATTGGCCAGTGAAAAGAGTGACGGGTCGAGCCATTGAAGTCTCCGAGGGTGGTGTGCGCAAACGAGCGTGACGAAACGGTAATCGCCACACTCACGGCGCGGCGGACGTCCATTTTGCGCCACTACCGGGGGCGCCCGCAACGACCCGTAACGATGGAAGCTTCAACGTTTGCCGTTACCGCGGACGCCTTGGCCGTGAACGGCTCAGCCGACGTTGCGTTCGATCATGGACATATTCCGACCACCCGATTTCGCGGCGTAGAGAAGTTTGTCGGCACGCTGGAACCAATCGGTCGAAGTGTCCCCGGGACGCAAGAATGCGGCACCGACGCTCACACCGATGCGGCCGATCGTTTCGCCCGTTTGTGTGAGCGTGAGCGATTTTCGGCTCAGTGTCTCGATGATACTTTCGGCGAAGCGCTCTCCAGCTTCGTGATCAGCCGAATGAGCAAAGATCGCAAATTCGTCACCGCCGTAGCGAGCCAGTTCGGCTTCCTCGGTCAACTTCTTGAGTTCACCAGCAACAAATTGGATCACCCTATCTCCCGAGTCGTGACCGTAGGTGTCGTTGATCTTCTTTAGATTATCGAGATCGACCAGCAACAGTTGTGAAAGCCGGTCCTCGGCTGGTTGATTGATGGCGCGAGCCATCAGGAAATCGAAATACCGGCGGTTACCGACACCGGTCAATGC
The DNA here is from genome assembly GCA_038256795.1 of Pirellulales bacterium. Lineage (GTDB taxonomy): Bacteria > Planctomycetota > Planctomycetia > Pirellulales > Pirellulaceae > JBBSJZ01. Next base: position 7,534 of record JBBSJZ010000119.1, read on the forward strand.
GTCGGTCATGAGCAGCAGTTGCGAGTTCGTCAAGTTCGATCGCAGCCGATCCATTTGAGCGTGGGACTGGGCGAGTTGGATTTTGACTTGCACCAATTGAGTTCGCATCTTCTCATTACTCGCGAGCACTTCGTCGACGCAAAGCTTGACGTCCTCGGCACTCGGGTTGCCGACAATGAGTTTTTCATTGGCGTGATTGAGCGAGACTTCGAATCGTTCGCCCGCATCCGAATGGCGAATGATGATGGATTCGAGGCCACTCATGCTCGCGATCAGCTCATCGGCGGCATGTTGGTGTTCCGCCGTGTCGGTTGAATGGAAAAATTCCTGGCGTAGAGAGTCGATTTCAGACCGATTGGTCCTGCCCGATTCGTTTACCAAAAATGACATGCGTTCATTGAGAAGCGGATCCTTGCCTTCGACGTAGCGGTACCACAATTCGTAGACCTCGGGACTCGGCGGCGTACGAAATTTACCGACGAAGCTGAGTGCTCGCTTGGCAAGTTCAAACGCCTCATCAAACTCTTGCGAGGTGAACGTCGCAGTTGAATCCGGTTTCACGACAATGGGTGTCTGGGGTCTTGAAACACTGGGTTGGAAAGTCATCACGGGGGCGTTCCGCTTGGGCTTGGTGCTAATTTCCTTGGCTGGCGAGGTCCAGCTGTAGCCAAAGACGAGGGCATATCTTCGATCACCGATCGAGTCCGCCCATGGCGCTATCGTAAAACTGATGACATCAACGGATCTGATTTGGCGTAAACTCACTTAATCTTACGGACTATCGCAATCACGGGTCGTTTTTTGCGGATCGTGCGGACCGCATCACTTCGATGACCCTCAAAAGCGGAAATGGGATACAATGTCCGTTCACGAAGTTTCCCCCGTGACTAGCAGTTCATCCAGCCAATTGTCCGTCAAAGCTCGATCTCGATGCGGATCCTCGACCTTGTAACTCCCACGGATCTGTCCCGTGTCGCAAAATTGCAGGCCCTCGCACGCGAGGTCGTCGAGGGATTTTGTTCCGGCCGCCATCGGTCGCCGCACAAGGGATTCAGCGTCGAGTTCAAGGAGCACCGCCCGTACGTCCGCGGCGATGAGCTGAGATCGATCGATTGGAAGGTATTTGCCAAGAGCGACAAGTTATTTGTCCGCGAGTTTGAGGAAGAGACGAATCTGCGCTGCACGCTGGTAGTCGACCGCAGCGGTTCGATGGCCTACGGGGGTGATCGTGCCGGGGGGCTGAGCAAGTACGACTACTCAGTCCGATTGGCGGCGGTGCTCGCGTACTTGATGTTGAGCCAGCAGGATTCGGTCGGGTTGGTGACGTTCGACGATCAGCCGCGAGACCACTTACCGCCGCGAAGTCGGGCGAGCCACCTGCGCGAGATCTTGAAGGTGCTTTGCGGAAGCGTTACGCGGCGCGAGACGGATTTGGGTGGCGTCTTTCATACACTGGCGGCAAAGTTGCATCGCCGTGGGTTGCTGGTCATTATTTCGGATTCGATGGGCGACGTGGAATCGATTGCCAAGGCGCTCGCGCATTTTCGGGCCCAGCATCACGAAGTGATTTTCTTCCAGATTCTCGATCCGGATGAAGTCGACTTTCCGTTCACGGGTCGGACACAGTTCCAAGATCTGGAAAACCTGGCCAGGGAGCAAACGGTCGACGCCAAGTCTCTGCGTGACGCTTATCTGCAGCGACTCGATGAGCATGATGCCGCGCTTCGCAAGGCGTGTCGGTCGCATCGCGTCGACTTGGTACGCGTCACCACCGATCGTCCGTACGCGGAAGTGTTGGCGGAGTACCTCGCGTATCGGAGTCGCGTGTCATGACGCTGCTCAACGGATTGCTCGCGCTGGGCGCGCTCGCATTCACGATCCCGCTGGCGATTCACCTGTTGTTTCGCAGCCGTTTTAAAACGGTCCAGTGGGGGGCCATGCACTTACTCGACGCGGTCGTGCGTACGAATCAACGTCGGTTGCAGCTGACTGAACTACTCCTCTTGCTCGTTCGCTGCGCGATCCCGGTGCTGCTCGCACTGGCACTCGCGCGACCGTTACTCACCGGTTTTCGAGCGCTGCCGGGCGACACCGCGACATCCGTGGTGATCGCGATTGACGATAGTCGCTCCATGAACTCGACGGACGAGTCCGGTCAAACGGCGATGCAACGTGGGATCGCGGCGATGAAGGAATATGTCGGGGGTTTGTCCCGCCGCGACGAAGTGATGTTGATTCGCAGCAGTGAATTGGGTTTGCCAGTCTCGATGATGGGGCGTGATGATGCACTGAGAGAAATCAGTGAAATCACGCCGGTGGCCAGTGCGGCTCGCTTGGATGCGCTGGTCCAGAGCTCGGCAACCGCGCTGGCTGAATCCGCGCATGCCCAGCGACGTGTCATGCTGGTCACGGATTTGCGAGCGAGCGACGTAACCGATGCAGTGATCGATGGGCTCGCGGCACAGTCGCGGATTTTGTCGGCGATGGAACCGGCTGCGGCGATCGCCGTCCTTGATGTCGGTGAGCAAAACGATTCCACCGACAACTTGTTTGTCGAAGCGATTGTGGCTGATTCACAAGTCGCGGTCAAAGGCCGTGAGGTGCGACTGGTCGCTCGAATTCGAAACGACACGGAACGTTTCGGTAACGACGTCGCGGTGACCTGGTGGGTCGATGGACTACAGGTTGAATCCCAGCGGATCGCCGTCCAGCCGCGCACCGGCACCGCGGCACGGCTCACGCACTCATTTGAGGTATCGGGCGTTCACGACGTTCGTGTCACCATCGAGTGGCCGGATTCGTTGCTCGCCGATAACCAACGCCAATTCGCGATTCGCGTGATCGAACGCGTGCAGGTGTTGATTGTCGACGGTGAGCCCAGCGGTGAGCCACTCCAGAGCGAGAGCGATTTTCTGGCAATCGCACTGAGTCCGTTCGGCTTCGGCGGATCGACATTACCCGATAGCGTTCAAAGTCGTACGATTCCGGGTGATCAGGGCGACCCCGGCCAACGAATCGATGCTGCACTCCAAGAGTCGACGGCGGACATCATCATCTTGGCCGGCGTCAAACAGCTCAGCGATAGTTTGCGCTCGCAACTCGCTGGCTTTGTCGAACGTGGTGGCTCGCTCGTCGTCTTTGACGGTGACCAATTGGCGTCCGACGATTATAACGCACCGTGGTTGACGAAAGACGCCAGTTATGAATTGCCCGCCATGCTCGGATCGGTGCTCGGTAACGCCAAGCAACGTGAATCGGCGCGGGTGTCCAAGGCGAGAATCAATGCTCAATACGCACCGTGGTCCAGTGTTTTGCCACAACCGACGATGGCGCTTGATGACGTCGAGATCTACGCTTTTCGTGAACTGACGACTCGCGGCGACGATGATGAGAATGATTCGGCGGCGAACCGGCAACAACCGCCAAGGGACTCGGAGCGAATGACGTTGTTGGAAACCTCCGAGGGACGCCCGCTGGGACTGAGCACACGCTGGGGGCGCGGCCGAGTCGTCCAGTTCGCGATCCCAGCCGACGGTGATTGGACAACGTTGCCGCTTCGCGGTGTTTTTCTGCCACTGCTGCAGCAACTCATGATCGACTTGGCTGGCAACATGGAGACTCCAAACGTGCTCGTCGGTGAAACGATCCGGGTGCCGATCAGTGAGCTGGGACAACCCGCGGAAGTGAACGTGGCGGCATCGTATACGGTGGAACCGCCGCTGCAGAAGGAAAGGCCGATTCAACCATCGCTCGTGGTCGGCCAGGCGGGAGCGGCACAGCTCGTGGAGAACACGGCCAGCGGAGTCGGTGTCTACAAATTTCGTGAATGGACCAAGGACGGCGCGGGTGAAGCCGTGATGCGGACGACGCGGCGAGTGGCGGAGATTGACGCGATCGAGTCACAACTTCGTGCTGCGGGTTCGGCTCGCACGTCGGCGTTTGCGACGCGGTTGGGCGCAAGTTTACACACCGACATCGATTCGCTGGTGAACGCAGAAACGGTGAATCGGTATGGTCGAGAGATTTGGCGTTGGTTACTCGCGCTGCTGCTGCTGGCGATGGTGTTGGAGTTATTTTTGCAGCAACGACGACTGATCCGGCCGCGAACGTTACCGGCGGTGAGGACAATGGTGCCATCATCTTAGGCTCGCTTCGATTCTCGAGTGATCTCTCGCCCTGGTTCGTGCTGGCGATGGGACTGGCCGCTGCCCTGGGCGTCGTTTGGTACTACCTGCGCGAGACCAAATCACTCGGATTTCCGTACAACAACTTGCTGCCGGGTTTGCGCGGCGCCGCGGTCGCGGCTGTGATCTTCATTCTGGCGGGACCGATTTGGCACAAGCAAACCATTGTCGGAACATTAGGCCGAGTCGTGTTCGCGATTGACACGTCCGAGAGCATGTCGCTCACGGACTCGAGTCCCGGAGGTGGGGTCGAGACACGACTCGATCGGGCCACTCAAATGCTCACGGGTAGCGACGCATCGCCGGGTTGGCTCGAGGTGCTGTCGCAAACACACCACGTCGATGTGGTGAGTTTTTCGTCGGGTTCTCCTTACCTCGTGTGGTCGTCGACTGAGGCGATCGGAGGGGATGAGCCGGGGCAACTCGCGAGTGCGGCGATCGCCGCCCTCGTGCCTCTCGGAGAGCGTACGGATTTGGCCAGCGGACTGGCGATGTCGCCGCTGGACACGAGCGCTTCCGGGGTGAATGCCGACGCAGAACTCGCCAATCGCAGTGCCGTCGTGATGATGAGCGACGGGCGTGACAATCGAGGCACATCGGCGGCGGAGGTGGCGACTCGACTCGCGTCACGCGGCGTCGCTGTTCATGCGATCGGTTTCGGATCTTCGGACGAGCGGACCGACATCGGCATCGTGAGCGTCGAGCGACCGGAAAGCGTCGCTTCGGACGGGCGACTCGCCGGCAGTGTGTTGGTGAAACAATCGGGTACCAAAAAGCAACCCCTGAGGATTCGCATCGAATCGGGCGGCAACATCGTTTGGCAAGAAACCATCGATGCGGGCGGCGACGAAGCGTCCGAAAATCGCGGGACGGATGAGCGTCGCATCGCGTTCGAGTTCGATGTCCAAGCGTTGACCACTGCATTGCAAGAAGCCTCGGGGCGTGGCGTCCAGCGTGGTACCGTCGTGCTCGAGTTGCGAGCGGTGGTGGATGCGGTCGAGGATGACATTGCGACTGAGAATAACTCGCTCGATTTTCGAGTTGCTGCGACGACTCGCGATCGGCGATTATTGATCTTGGATGGCTCGAGTCGTTGGGAAATCCGCTACATCCGCAATCTTTTCGAGCGGGATCCGGCTTGGGATATCGAGACGCTGTTGTTCGGTCCGGGGACGGACCAGCCGACCGTCTCGCGCGGGACCGATCCAGGTCAACTTCCCAATTCGAGCGAAGCGATCTCCAAGTACGACGCCATCATCTTGGGAGAAGTACCGCCGGAGCAATTCAACC
>JBBSJZ010000120.1:0-12995 GCA_038256795.1 Pirellulales bacterium
CCTTTCTGTTCGGCTGAAGAGCACGATGTGCCTCACTCTCGAATGATGCGCGGCCGAACCGGCTAGCTTTGACGCCTATCTTGCTGTGGGGAGCCGATGTGGCTTCTCAATTTCAACCAACGAAGCAGGGCTGACGCCTTCGCCAACCTGTCCGGTCCGGGTGAGGTGGTTTATGGTTCGTGCTCGTTTACCGCAGCAGCCGGTCAAAATGCAACGTTCTCGCTATCTCAGTCGAGCGAGCTCGTCGTCCATATATTGGGATCCAAATCAGCGAGCACCTTGCGCAACGGCTCTGCGAGGATAGCCCGAGTTCCGGTGCGAAGCTGCCAGAATTCATCGCAAGTTGCGAAGTCATCGTTAACGTCCTAATGCTCGTTGCGTCGATGGTGTCGGCTTCGTGATTGCCCGCCAGCACGCTCAGTTCGTTAAACGCAGGTAGAACACTGCATCAATTGCCCCAAGCAGAATCGCAGAGGCGAGAACGCCCCAACCGAAACCCTTGACCAGGGCCTTGGTTCGGGTTGCCAGTACAATTCCAGTCGGCAGATAAACCAGTTGAAGAAGCAAGTTGATTCCCAGCACCCACCGGAGCTCGTCCGGCGCCATGGGATCCTGGAGCAGTGCGGGCCAAACGATAACGCCGTCAAGAAGACCCCAAAGCCCGATCATCAACCAGAAACCGCGAACCGAATCGCGTGGTCGGAAAAATAGGGCCACGGTGGCGCTGCCGAGAGAAACGAGCGCCAGTGCGAAGATCGTAGCGATGAGTTGTTGGTGAATCATGGGACTCATGTGAGCAAGGGGCAAAGCGCCGGGTAGTCGACTAACCGCTACGAAACTCGGCGGCACAACATTGCAATCAAGTTGGATAGCCGGCGGGCACCGTTTCGACTGTCGTTGACTCGAATCGTTCGGCGGCTGAGGTTGCATGGTGAAGCGGTGCACGATTTTGAGCGAACCTCACTCCATTCAAAACGTCTCCCCACACTAAGTTATCCACAAAGGAGCTCCGGTTGCTACTACAGAAAAAATGGTAAAAGCCGGGGAGAACAGGCCACTCCCTCAATGGCTGCACACCACGCGTTACTACGACTTCAATAGCCAGAAACCGCGACTGGCACTTTCAGGCTCTCACCCAAAATGCAACTCATGGAATGGCGAGACTGGTACGATTCCCTTGAAAAACCGATATGGACGCCCGAGCCGTCAACCTGATCGCCAACCTTGCTTTCACCCCGATCCAGTTCGGACTAAGGAATCTCCCGCTCGCCGCACTCGACATCGCAATCGTTTGGATCACCATCCTCTGGGCCATGAACGCAATCTGGCCCTATCATCGCTGGATCACCGTCGCACAGATCCCGTACTTGATTTGGGTCACGATTGCGACGGTAGATAAGCGTTTTCGCCTCACGACGATTCGAACAAAATGTCTGCTTACGCAACAAAGTCTTTCGTGCGTTGCTTGCGGCAGATCGCGAAACTTACCCGCTCAATTCAGCCCAAGACGAGATCGAAGGCGATGAAGCGTACACGTCGATTGCTGAGCGTCAGATCCGAAGTCTGATCCTCCACACACTGAGCTACTCCGACCGATGCTCATTTAGAATCCGCGCCTTTGCAGGGTAACTCGCGGAACAAACGAAGCCGATCGCAGCCTCGCGAGGCTACCGCGCCGCCGGAACTCACACCGACCGATCGCACAGGCATAGAGTCGTTGTTGCAGTGCTGGGTTCGCGATCGGTGCCCACAATAGAAAACGCCAGCACCAGAAATTCCGATGCGGGCGTTGATTTGGTTCGTTTGCGTGGCGAGGTGTGGAGTGTGGACGTGGCTTACATCCTTGGGTCGGTTGGAATGGCAATGCTGCTTCGCCCGCGGAGCCAGCAGGCAAGCGCTAGGCGGGTCGGAAGTTCGACGGGGCCGTCCAACATCTGGTCGTCGTCGCTAATGATGCAAATCTGGAACGGGCCGTCGCGTGGCGGTAGATCGAACCCACCTTGGTCAGTCAAAATCAATCGGCGGCCATCGGCTTCATCGCGCATGTACGCCCGCGACACGCCGGGTGTGTGGGACACACTGAAACCACGTTCGATCCAATTGATGTAGAAAAGCATGCTTACTGACACGCCTCGCAACCAGGATCGTCCTTGCTGAACACGGCCGATGCCGCAGCACAGTCGACGCGGCTTTCATTTGATTGGCTTTGCAGTGTCATAAAGCGTGGCAGTTCAAAGCGGCTACACCGTCCCATACTTTCATTCGAAGCACCCTGCTCGCAAGAATTGTAAGATTCGAGTGTCAAGCATTGGAGTGTACCGATCTGACAATGGCGATCGAACAAAAATTTTTCGCCGCTGCTTGTCCAAGCTGAAAGCCCACGCGAACTCAATTGGCTGGGCTTTCGACGTGCAGCAAAAACGAAGATCAAACCGATCAATCTTGATCCTCTCACCTTGGTGGCCAAACATCGAGATTGCCGGGGTACTTGTATTAATCGTCGCCCCAGTCGCCTTCGCTGGCAAGCGCGAGGATCGCTTCCAAACTGAATCAGATGAACGGCGGTCGAGCGACTTGCCGACCGATTGCTTGTACGGCGGCGACATGTCGCTCGACTCTCGCCAGAAAAATCGTCCGACGGCTTTCCGACATGCGCGCAGCGCGGCATGCGGTCCCAACGGAAACGAACGCCAGGAATGGCAGCCGGTGTTTACTTCGCCGTCGAATTGTTCGTGCCATCAACTCCTTTCGAGTCGACTTGGTAGTCTGAACTAGCTGTCAGTTCTCCGCTGCGCACGTTGATGAACCACCCGGTTGTTCCTTCCGGCAGCGGGGCCGAAGTTTTCCAATGGTCGCCGCTCTGTTCAAGTTTGGCAGGCGACTCGACCCACTTGCGATCGCCGGTAATCCCCACGTCCGCCGTCGAGATGAGCAGCGCGCGATCCAGAGGCTTCGTTGCGGTGAACGTCACTTGCGCGATTAAGTTTTCGGTTGTCGCGACTGTTTGCTGACACCACGGTTTGCCTGCGCGAACGATGCTCTCGGCAAAGGCATAACTGTCGGGCGCGTTCCACGGCGGCGCATGCCCGTGACGCAAGTCGGGGATCAGGCTCACCATGTGTGGACCGGGAGCGACGCGATAACACGCCGCCTGAGAATCAAGTGGGAAGTGCTGATCTTGTGGCCATGAAAACCACAGCACCGGAATCGTCGCGTTGTTCAGCCGCACCAGCGGATCCCAAACATGTCGGTAGAGTTCGTTGTTTCCGAGTGCCCGGCCATATTGGTTGGCGGCGTCAAATAAGTGGCCGCAACCATAGGTCGGGATCGCAAATGCGAAGCGTGAATCGATGCCGATCACGGTGCTGGTAATCACGCCGCCCCACGAGATACCCATCAGGCCAACTTTGTCCGCATCCACTTCCGGCAGCGAGCGCAGCAGCGAGTTCGCCAGTACCGTATCCGCGACTGCATGATACATCCACTGGTCCGCGAGCGGCTCGGCCGAGTCGCCATAAATTCCATCCCGCACCGGACCAGCCCACGCGTGTCGTTGCCAAGCCTGCGGATTCGCCGCATCACGCTCGTCGGTCTGCCCTTCGACCGCGATGCTGATCGCCGCAAAGCCGAGGTCGTTCCATTTCTTGACCCATTCCTTGAACGCCGTCCCGCCGCCGCCATGCACCAGCACCACGCCGGGCACTTTCCCTTCGCGCTTGGTGGGCACGCCGAGCCACGCAAAGGCACGCGTCGGCTTTCCTTTCCACGGCAACGCATCGAAAAAGATCGCCTGGATCCCGTCAACGCTGGCAAAACCTTCCGCGGTATACATCGCCGGCGCGGCGTTGAGCGTGCCGAGCGAGAGAACCTGCTCCCGCGGCGCCGACCAATCATCAGCCTGAAGGGGAACCGGCGGGGCAAACACCAGTGCTGCAATTATGGATAGCTTGAGTTTCATCGTCGCCTGCTCGTGATGCTATTTTGCGGAGGGACCAACGAACTCGTCTCGCGTCAACTTGCCGTCGGCGTTTTTGTCGAAGTTCATGAAGCGGGCTTCGAGGTTGTCTTGTCCTTTCAAACCAGCCTTGTATTCGTCGAGCGTGAGGATTTCGTCCACATTCTTGTCCCAGCGAACAAAGGCTTTGGCGCGGACTTCGGGAGTCACGCCTTTGCCGCTCGTCTTCGGACGGTTGGACTTTTTAATGACTGGCTCTTTGGTCAAGCATTCGGGATTCGGTTTCTCCGGCAGTGTGGATTTCCAAGCCAGCGCGAGTTTGCTGAGTCGGGTAACGATTTCGGGATGATCTTTCGCCATGTCGGTGTCTTCGGCCCGGTCATCGGTGAGGCGATGCAGTTCGACTCGCTGAGCATCATCGGTCATGGCGAGTTTCCAATCCCCGTCGCGCACGGCCAGTCGCGGCCACCAGTCCGGCTCGGTCTTGTTACCGAGCCATTCCCAAAAAATGGGACGCGTGCGAGTTGTGCTTTCTCCGTTCAATGCGGCCAGCAAATTCTCGCCATCGCCGTGGAAGTCGGCGGGCAACCTCACGCCTGCGGCGGCGCAAAGTGTGGGCAGCAAATCCACGGCGGTCAGCGCGGTCACGTCGTTCCGCGCGCCTGCCGGAGTATGACTCGGCCAGCGAACGATGAAGGGAACACGCACACCCCCTTCGAACAAGCTGCGCTTGCGACCACGCATGCCGCCGGTGTTACCGATGCTGTAGTGGGTATCGTATCCGGAGACCTTCGCGTCGGGATCGAGCTTATTGGCTACCGGCTTCTTGCCCGTCGATTCCGGGCCGTTGTCGCTGGAAAACATTACGATGGTGTTGCCCTCGACACCAACTTCCTCGAGGGCATCGAGAATGGTTCCGACTTCGTTGTCACCATCGGTGATGACAGCCGAATAAACCTGCTTCTGCTCGTCGAGATGCTTCCACTTCGCCATCGATTCCGCCGTGGGGACGTGCGGAGTGTGGCTCTCGTGAAGCCACACGTTGATAAAGAACGGCTTGGCCTTGTTCGCCCTGATGAAGGCCGCCGCGTTAGCCGCCGTGGCGTGCAGGTCGGCTGATGGCCATTCCGCGCCACCGTTGAAGACCTTGGCCTCGTCGTAGCCGTAGCGGTCCGGTGTGGGTGCGCCGCGAGTTTCACGATTTGTCAGGTGCCACTTGCCAAAGTGTGCCGTGCGATAGCCGGCCTGTTGCAGGAACCGCGGTAGTGACGGCGCATTCGGGTCGAGCCAGTCGGGCATGCCGCGTTGATGATTCTGCTCGGGCGCGGCGAAGTGCTGATGAATGCAGTAACGCGCCGGGTAATGTCCTGTCATCACGGCGGCGCGGCTCGGCGAACAGACCGGATTGAGCACATTGAACTGCCGAAAATCGGTGCCCTCGCTCGCGAGGCGATCCAGATTCGGAGTCTTCAGCCACGAATGCCCGTGGCATGACAAATCACCCCAGCCCCAGTCATCAGCGAAGATGAAGACGATGTTGGGCCGAGACGCAGGATCATCGGCGGCACGGATCGCATGCAGCGGAATCAGAACCATTGCAAAGAGTAGAGAGTACTGCATTTTGTGAGTTTCCAGTTGGATTCAGCTGCCTCGAATGGATTTCCGAACCTCATCCAGCATTGCAACAAGAATAGAATAAAAACCGGATTGTACAATCGGCATCTCGACTGTCACTTCGGGTTCGTCGTTCTACGAAGTTCGCGTACGACGGTTAGGTAATAGTTGCGAGCGTTTGCGTTGGCCATGTCACTGGCAAGCTTGGTTAATGCGTCGGGCTTGCCCCGCACCGCGAACATTTTGAAACGTCAGCTCGCCGTCTCCCACGGACGGGCTTCGCTACCGAAGTTTTAATGCGCCCAAATTTGGGGACGTTCCTCGCCGAAGAGCGCTGCCGCTCCGCCAGTATGATCGCCGTGGGCGTGGGTGAGGATGATCACCCTGACCGGTTTGTCACTGAGTTTGCGAAACACTTCCATGATGCGAGTGCCATCATCGACCGATATGCCAGTGTCGATGATCGCCAGTCCATCGTCGCCTTCAATCATCGAAACGTTGGCAGGGCTGAAGCTGACAGCGACGAAATGGTCGTCGGCCCGGCGAAGATCGGACGATACCAATCGAAATAGCGGTAAAGAGAAACGCACACGCCACGAAATCCGGAAGCCCGACCACGAGGTACTGATAAGCAAAGAAGATTACGTAGAGCACGATATTGAACGCGTACGGCAGCGACATCAGGATCGCGGGTGGGGCTGTCCGCCGAAAACATCAAGCCGCCCGTGAACGTCTTGAAAAAACCAACTTAAAAAATCAGATAGCCAGTATTATCCAGCGCGAGCATCAAATGATCAAAGTCACCTGGCGGATCGCTGGCCGGATACCCATTCACTCCAAAATCCGTCGTCATGATCCCGGTGCCGACAAGGAAGAGTGCGAAGACTATTGGGTCGACTTCGAAACGGCCACCATGGCCTGGGAATTAACCAGCGCGATGAGGTGTAAGTCCTCGGCTTCGGTCATGATTCACTCCCTATTGCAGCTTGGCACCATTGGGGACGGATTGATCGGGGACCGCTAAGATGACAGATCCATCGTCGCGGTAAAATCCTACGATCAAGAATCCGGACATCATCGGCCCAATCTGCTTGGGAAGAAAGTTGACGACGCCGATGATTTGCCGGCCGACGAGTTCCTTCTTCGTGTAGTTGACCGTGATTTGAGCACTCGTTCGGCGAATGCCGATTTCACACCCGAAGTCGACTGTAATCTTGTACGCCGGCTTGCGAGCTTGGGGAAACTCGTCAACCGACGTAATCGTTCCCGCTCGCAGATCCACATTTTGGAATTCTTGCCATGTAATGATTCCTGAGTCATTCACCTGGTGTACTCGATCAGCGTTTTGATGACTTCGTCGATACGGCGCTGGCGAGTCTCAACGATTTTCGTGCTTCCGACTCGATCGCAAAAACCGCGACGCTCGCCGGCGGTCCAGCTTTCCCACCCTTCACGGGCAGCACGGTTGGCTTCAAACGCGTACTGCAATTCCATCGGCACTGTGATCGCGTCTTGGTTGGCGACCTCGAAGGCGATCGACACCTGGTCCCCGACCGCTACGTCAATCAGTTTTTGCAGCTTCATCGACACCATCCAACACCCCTTGCCTCGCGTCGGCAACAACGACGCCTCGCTCCGAATGCAAGCGATCTCAGCATCGATACGCACACGCTTCGAGTCGCTGAAATCAATTCTCGCACTGATGGCCTTGGGGAGGTGGACGAAGTTCTCGTCGATCTTGGCGTCAAACTTGTACGGGTAGTCACTCATGGTGAGATCGCGAATGAAATTCTAAGATGACATTCTCCGTTAGTGTAAACGCTGTGGCACTTTTCTTTCAGCCCTCTTGCCGGATGCCCGTTCATGGCAGCTTCCAACAAACGAACGCTCGACTTCCACACCGGCGATGAAGTCGTTGCAGAAATTCGGCGTCTGCGATCGGGCGGCTACACGAAATCGAAGAACTGGAACCTCACTCAAGCGTGCGAGCATTTGACGGCGACCATGACCGGGGGAATGGACGGCTTCGGCTTTCGGCTCCCTTGGATCTTGCGAGCCACGGTCATTCAATGGGTGTTCACTCGAATTCTGCGAACGCGCAAGATGTCGAGTGGCCCGACGCTGAAGCGACTTAAACCTAAAACAGATGTCGGCCCCGACGACGATACGATCATCGACAACTGCATCGCGGTGAGCGAGCGGGCGAAGATGTTCAAGGGGCCGATTGAAGACTACCCGTTCCTCGATGACTTGGACATCGAAGATTGGCGACAACTCATGTGGATGCACGCCGGACACCACCTTGGATTCTTGATCCCCCGCGAGTCCGACAAATGATCAAGTCAACCGTTCGCTGGACGAGCCAAGGCGAAGACTTTGCCAAGGACCGATACAGTCGCGCACACACGTGGACTTTCGATGGCGGGGTGGAAGTTGCTGCATCATCGTCACCAGACATCGTCCCAGTCCCGATGTCGGACGCGAGTGCGGTTGATCCCGAGGAAGCGTTCGTGGCCTCGCTGTCGAGTTGCCATATGCTGTGGTTCCTGTCGATCGCGGCAAAAGCGGGATTCGAGGTGCAGGAATATCGCGACGAAGCAGTTGGCGAGATGCGAAAGAACAACGCCGGCAAATTGTTCATCGCCCTGGTGACGCTGCGACCACAGGTGACCTGGGCGACGGACCGTGAACCCACGGACGATGAACTTTGTCAGATGCATCATCAGGCTCACGAGGAATGCTTCATCGCCAATTCCGTCAAAACCGAAATCCGCATCGACTGCAAAAAAGCTGAATTTGACTGAGCATCCAACACGGCCTTCCCATCTGGCAAGTCGACGCCTTCGCCGACGGACCGTTCACCGGCAACCCAGCGGCAATTTGCATCTTGGACGAGTTTCCAAGCGACCAGTGGATGCAGAATGTGGCTTCCGAAATGAATTTATCGGAAACGGCGTTCGTGGTTCCCTTGCACGACGCTGGCAGCTTTCGTCTGCGCTGGTTCACGCCGGCCGCCGAAGTCGATTTGTGTGGACACGCCACCCTCGCATCAGCTCACGCGCTCATCGAACAAGAACGAGTTGCGCCAGGACAAGCAATCCGCTTCCAAACACGCAGCGGCGAGTTGGTGTGCCATCAGCATGATGGTCGCATCACCATGAACTTTCCCTCCACTCCGCCGGCACACTGTTCTAGCCAGGCGTTAAAGAACCAGATTGTCGAAGCACTCGGCATCTCCGTCAATGAAGTTTGGGACACGAAGTTCGACACCATGGTCGTCCTGAAAGACGCTTGTTCCGTCCGCGAACTGACGCCCGACATGACCTCGCTCGCCGAGATCGAAACTCGTGGCGTCATGGTCACTTCCGAGAGCGACACAGCGGAATACGATTTCATCTCACGATTCTTCGCACCACAACTTGGAATCAACGAGGATCCAGTCACCGGATCAGCCCATTGCTGCCTCGCACCGTACTGGAGCCAGCGACTCGGAAAGTCAATGCTAACCGGCTACCAAGCGTCACGCCGTGGAGGAAGAGTTCACTGCAAAGTCACCGAAGGGCGAGTCGAGCTATCGGGTACCGCGGTCACGGTATTAGATGGCCGATTGTTGCTGGAACCGGCATGACATTCGCAATTCGATCCTTCGTTCCCAGCGATGCCGATGCGCGCTTGCAACTGTTTCGCGAGTGCGTACACCGAGTCAACGTCCGCGATTACACTTCGGAACAAATCGAGGCCTGGGCACCGCCTGAAATGGATGCCACGATGTGGGCCAAGCGTTTTGAAGGGCGATTTGCCTGTGTCGCATGCGAAGGAGCAATAATTGGCGGCTTCACTGACATCACGCGCGATGGTCACCTCGACCGCCTGTTTGTGTCAGCGGTTCACCAAAGACAAGGCATCGCTCGCGGGTTGGTTGAGCGGCTGTTGCAACATGCCGAACAGCAAGGCTTCGAGTACGTGACGACCGAAGCCAGTATCACGGCAAAACCGTTCTTCGAGGCGATGGGGTTTGTCGTGACCAAGCAACAACTCGTCGAGTGTCGCGGAGTCTCCATGACAAACTTCAAAATGCAACGAGTCATTGCCTAACGGCACTCGCGCAGAAACTGATCCAGAAACGTTCGCATGAACGCTTCGCGATCTTCAGCCATTCGCCGAGCCGCATCGGTGTTCATCAGCGGCTTCAGCTTGAACAGCTTTTCGTAAAAATGCCCAACGCCCGTCTTCGCATTGCCATCGGATGAGTAGAACGGCTGTCCAAAAGCCGCGCCGTACTCGATCGTCCGCACAATGCCGATCGCCCCCAGAGCGTCCAGCCGATCGGCATCCTGAACGACTTGACCTTCAAGCGATAAAGGCTCGGCCGATTCCGTTTTGCGAAAAGAAATGTTGTCAACGATGTGAGCGACATGCTCGATCAATTCGTCCGCCGCACCCAGTTCACCGAGAATCTCCCGAGCAAACTCGGCACTCCGTTCCACACCGCCATGAAACTTGGCATCGCCGACGTCGTGCAACAACACTGCCAACTCGACGGTCGCCAGATCTCCACCGGCCTCCGCCTGGATCGCCCGAGCCGACGCGAGCACCCGCAACACATGATCCATTCCGTGACCAGCTGCACCAATTATCGTTGCCTGGGCGTCCATGCGTTCTCGCACGATCACTTCGGTCTGCTCCACAAGGTACAGGCTCACTAATTCATCCATTCTGTTCGTTTTTTCCTCGACAACTTCTCAATCGAATAACGCGGCATCGTTTTCGCATGCTTCTTCAGAAACATTCCACGCCGCAAATGATCACGTCTGCCCATCTCGCGGAGCATCCATCCAATCCCTTCAAGTCCTCGACAACCACTTCATTCGTGTTCTCGAATACTTCCTGGTTCAGGATTCGTCGAACCTCGTCCTTCGCGCGATTAATGTAGCCGCCAATTGCCCCCAAGTGTGTTGCGATCTCGTCCTAATCTTGGTCGAGCAGTGCATTCGACACTTGAAATACTGCGTCACGCAAGACCTGGTCATTAACTACCGAACGCAACTCACGAGTGACCGCGGTTCAATTATCGCTGCTGAAACTGAGCTCATCTCACAAGCATCGGCGTCATCTTTCACCGTCGTTTGACAAGCTCTCCCATTAACTAGAATCGGAAGCCGCTCCTGCGGTTTTCTAAAATTGTCTTGGCGACCGCCGACGCAAATTTGAATTGCTGGTCCTTATAAGGGGTGTTCTTGATGAGGTGGCGATTGCAGTCAGTGTCGTCGTTCCACAAGATCGGACCTCGTTCACCGAGGGACACCTCGGTCACGTGACCCTTCTCGCGAGCGGTGATCAGTGTGGCTGTGTTGGACACGCGGCGAGTGGCGGCGACTTCGCGGCTTGAGGCCATCAACTCTTTGACGAATCGCTGGCGTACGACTTCATCGAGGCCCGGATTGGTGCATCGCCACAGGCAATCTTTGTGAACGAAGTAGCGGCTTTCAGGAGTTGTGGGAAATCTCAAAGTGCCAACCTTCATCGAACTTTCTGGTCGTCTTTCTCTTTCCCTTTTGAGCGTCAGTTTAGACCGTCGGAACATAATCTGTCGGGATATGAATGCATCGGCTTCCAGCCTATGGTGTGACCATCACAGGCTGGAAGCCTATGGCACTTATTCTTCCGAAGGTCTTTCCCCCGGTTCTTGATGGGAGCCCTGCGTCTGGGGCCCCACCGCCTTGCTTGAAAAGACGACGAACCCATATTGAGAAGCCCCGCAGGCTGAGCTTGGTATGCACTTTGCACTTGGTCTTTCGACCCGCGTGTCGTTATCGACCCCCGTATGTCCTGCGATCTCGCGCCAGCAGCGCTTAAGATCGCGGCGACGGCTAATGTCAGCGGCGCCGAGACGGTACTACCCAACGTGTCTTTGTACAAGAATGCGCCCGGACTGGTTGATGCGTTTCGCAGCCGTGGAGACGAGATCTTTGACCACGGCGTAACGAATTCGCAGCGACAGGGTGACCTAGCCGAAGACCAAGAACGAGAGCTAATTGAGTTGACGACTCGCACCGTTATCGAACAGGAAGGGAAGCATCCGCGGGGTTGGCTGGGACCGTGGATTTCTGAGTCACCGCTCACCCCGGATCTTCTTGACGAGGCGGGATACCAATTCGTGCTTGACTGGTCGCACGACGAGCAACCGATTTGGATCAAGACGCGCTCCGGACGGATTCTTTCGGCACCTTATCCCCAGGAAATCAATGACGTACCACAAATCTTGGGACGTCAGCACAATCCGGCTGAGTTCTGTGCCATGCTGAGCAACGCTTTCGAAGTTCAGTTTTCCGAGGCGGGCAATTGTTCTTCGGTGTTCGGCATCGCGATCCACCCCTATCTGATGGGACAGCCCAATCGTTTCCATGACTTTTCTCGAACACTACGCGCGATCGTCAAACGATTTGATCAACGCATTTAGGACACGACGGCCGGTGGAATCAACGACCATGCTCGGCAGACTGACGAGTCTTACCGCTATGAAAAAGATTCAAAGCTGTCGCAGCGATGACACTGGATTTTTGTGTTTTTTTTGGCGAGCAGGGTGCTGTGTTGATACAAGCCTCGGCGATGCCGGTTACCTTCCAACTGAGCAGTCATGTGCCAAATACGATGATCAGAAAACAAGACGTAGGCGTGAACGTCACATTGAAAAAAGACAGCCCGATGGCGGCTGGAAAAAAAGTTTTATTCGGCTTTGGTGTTGGTAATTCCAGACTGGACGTTAAAACTGCTGGGTGCCTGGATGGTGGTTTGGAGCAGTTCTTTTTCCGCGGCCCATGTCATTTTGTGTTCGACGTCGGATTGCTAGATGGCTCGGCGATCAAAAATGGCGACTCTGACTCGCATATCAGATATCTCGAATGTGATTTGGTGGTTACACTAACGCAACGCTGGTAGTCACGATGGCACAAGCGAAAACTCTTGCGATGATGGGAGATCGATTGAGTAACGTTGATCGCGAAACACTTCGTGCACGGGTCATCAATTTCATGTCCAAAATGCAATCCGGACTTGAGCCAACTTTCGCGTAGATCGAGCGAGCCACACGGGAGCGTTAGCGTTGCATAATTGCTGGCTGTAAACTCGCGAATTTGTCGTCCTTTACTATCTAAAGGGCGTTCCTGAAATCATGACCGCTGGAATTGTATTGTACCGGTGCAACACCTCAGAAGTAGCCTTTGTGAAGGGGGTTTTGCCGGAATTGCCTATCCGACCCAACATCTAACCCTGACAGTTAATCATGCCTTTTTCTGAAATTGCCCGAATCCAGAAACGGACACGAGAGCTCCACATCTCCGTTTCGGATCTCGCCCGCCGGAGCGGCGCTTCGCGATCCGCGGTCATTCGGATTCTAGGCGCTGATGGCCGGAATTTCTCGTTCGCG